>JAXHUV010000161.1:0-5308 GCA_034189445.1 Pseudomonadota bacterium | reverse complement strand
CACAACCATAGAGTATCTCCAGCATGGCCTTGTCCCGGAGTTCGATGGCAACACCTGGATCCGGCTCGCAAAGCAGAGCATCCACTTCTTCTTCCGTCAGCGAATCCGGAAGACGGCGGGGCAACCTCGGGCTGTCGATCCGCAGGGTCGGGTCCTCGGCAATCAACCCTTCGCGCAGCAAATACCGGTAAAACCTTCGAAGTCCGGACAGCCGCCTGGCCGCCGTGGCGCTCTTGACCCCTTCGGCCAGCCCCTGCGACAACCAGGCCAGAAGATCGGTTCGGCGAACGCCGGTCAGCCCGGGCTTGCCAGGCTGACGCTCCAGCCATTCCGCCAATCGCGACAAATCGCTACGGTAGGCCTGCCGGGTTTTTTCGCCCAGCCCGTCTTCCAGCCAGATGGCATCCACAAACCGGGCAACCACTGACTCATCTTCCGCTCTCATGGCAAGTTCCCAGGCTGGAAATGTCTCACCTCAGGCATACCGGAACATCAGGCACAAAAAAGGCAGCCCGGGCTGCCTTTTTTGTGCCTGATGTTTCAGCGCTTTGCTGATCAGCCCAGCTTTTCCTTGATACGAGCCGCCTTACCAGACAGATCGCGCAGATAGTAAAGTTTGGCCTGGCGAACATCGCCACGACGCTTCACACTGACGCTGTCGATCAGCTTGGAGAAACTCTGGAAAGTACGCTCAACACCAACACCGTAAGAGATCTTACGCACGGTGAAAGAAGAGTTCATGCCACGGTTACGCTTGCCAATGACAACACCCTCGAACGCCTGAAGACGCTCACGGTTACCCTCGGTTACGCGAACCTGAACGACCACGGTATCGCCCGGCGCAAACGCAGGGATTTCCTTGGTCATCTGTTCTGCTTCAAGTTGACTGATGATGTTGTTCTTGCCGCTCATCGTAATGCTCCTGATACCCAATCTGTTAATGCCCTGATCATTCAGAGGCACCCGGTTCGTTCAAAATCTCTTCCAGCAGCTCACGCTCTTCGTCCGTAAACACCCGCGTTTCCAGCAGGTCGGGGCGTCGCTCCCGGGTTCGCCTCAGCGACTGCTTCAGCCGCCAACGCCGGATCTGATCATGGTGACCGCCCAATAAAACATCCGGCACCGCCTGACCTTCGTAAACCTCGGGCCGGGTGTAGTGCGGACAATCCAGTAAACCGTCGGCGAAAGAATCCTGCTCTGCCGACTGCGCATGACCCAGCGCGCCGGGGATGAGGCGTGTAACCGCATCGATAACAGCCATCGCTGCCAGTTCGCCACCGGAAAGCACAAAATCACCCAGTGACACTTCCCGATCGACTTCCGTCGCTATCAGGCGCTCATCAACACCTTCGTACCGGCCCGCCACCAGAATCAGCTGCTGCTCTGCAGCAAGCGACTCGACAACAGACTGATTCAGCGTCTCACCCTGGGGCGAGAGGTAAACCACACAGGGGTTTCCGGGTGCTGCTTCCCTTGCCGCATGGATTGCGTCCCCGAGGGGCTGAATTTTCATCAGCATGCCCGGACCACCACCGTAAGGCCGGTCATCCACCGTGCGATGCCGGTCGTGGGTAAAGTCACGGGGATTCCAGCTTCGGAAAGTCAACAGACCGTCCCGCACTGCTCTACCCGTAATCCCGTACTCCGTTACCGCACCGAACATATCCGGGAACAGACTGACCGCGCCAATCCACACCCGTCAGAACTCCGGATCCCAGTCCACCACCATGCGCCTTGAGTCCTGATCAACACCCTGAACCACATCGCCCGGCAGATAAGGAATCAGACGCTCACGTTGATCGATGGAACCTGCCGTCGCCCGCACCACCAGAACATCGTTGGATCCGGTTTCCACAAGATGGTGCACTTTACCAAGGCACTCATCATCGACCGTAAACACCTCAAGACCTTCCAGCTGAAACCAATAAAACTCCCCTTCGGGGAGCGCCGGCAATTCAGCGGTGGAAACCCTGATTTCCGCACCGCAGTAGGTGCGGGCCAGATCACGGTCATTAATTCCTTTCAGCCTGACGACGATTCCCCGCCCCTGGCGGCGACCCTCCTCAAGCCTGGCCGGAACAAGTTTGCCATCCAGATCAAG
Source organism: Pseudomonadota bacterium (assembly GCA_034189445.1). Taxonomy (GTDB): domain Bacteria; phylum Pseudomonadota; class Gammaproteobacteria; order Pseudomonadales; family Oleiphilaceae; genus Marinobacter. The sequence goes on along the minus strand of JAXHUV010000161.1, from coordinate 3,207 downwards.
AGTCCAATCGGGATAGTTAAGTATTCCGTCCCTGGGATCGGTATAGGAGTAGACTTTGAGCCACCCCTTGACCCCAAACACCGAGGTAATCCGGCCGATCACAGTTTCCTGCGAATTCTGTGTCATGCCATAAACCCCGGCGTCAGTACTGTCTTACTCAGCAGCCTTCAGCAGCTGGGCAACGCGATCACTGGCCTGTGCGCCCTGACCGAGCCAGAACTCGACGCGATCACGTTCAACACGCAGACGCTCTTCCTGGCCCCGGGCTACCGGATTGAAGAAGCCAACGCGTTCAATAAAACGACCGTCGCGGGATTTGCGGCTGTCGGTAACTGTCAGATGGTAGAACGGGCGCTTCTTGGAGCCGCCGCGAGCCAAACGGATTGTGACCATTTAACCAATATCCTGTTCTGTTGTACGAACTTTGTACGATCCACGCCTGCTGAAGACCAGCTGGCGCGAAGACCCATACTCGAAAGGGGCGCTATTCTATGCTAAAAAAGCGCCAAAGAAAACAGCAAAACCAGTTGTTTCCCCATTTTCCACGTAAGGCTTTTTACATACGGCCAAACGGAGGCCTTCCGCCCCCTCCACCGCCGCCCGGGGGCATCATGCCACCCATGCCGCGCATCATGTTGGCCATGCCGCCTTTCTTGCCAAACTTTTTCATCATCTTCTGCATTTGCTTGTGCTGTTTCAGCAGACGATTCACATCCTGAATCTGGGTGCCAGACCCGGTGGCAATCCGACGCTTGCGGGAATTGTTGATCACATCCGGATAACGCCGTTCCTTCGGCGTCATCGAGCAGATGATGGCTTCCATCCGCCCCATGGACTTGTCGTTAACCTGCTGCTGCGCCACCTGGGCCATCTGCCCCATGCCCGGCAGCTTGTCGAGCAGGCCGCCGATGCCCCCCATGTTCTTCATCTGCTGAAGCTGATCGCGGAAATCCTCCAGGTCAAAGCTCTTGCCTTTCTTGATTTTACGGCTGAGCTTCTCGGCCTTTTTCTGGTCCAGATTGCGCTCCGCCTCCTCGATCAGCGAGAGCACATCCCCCATACCAAGGATCCGGGAGGCGACCCGGTCCGGATGGAACGGCTCAAGGGCATCGGATTTTTCACCCACGCCCAGGAACTTGATCGGCTTGCCGGTAATCTGGCGAACAGACAGGGCGGCACCGCCACGGGCATCACCATCGGTTTTGGTCAGCACCACACCCGTCAGTGGCAGAGCATCGTTAAACGCTTTGGCCGTATTGGCCGCATCCTGACCGGTCATGGCGTCGACCACGAACAGGGTCTCAACCGGATTGACCGCCTTATGCAGCCTGCCGATCTCGCCCATCATCCGTTCATCGACATGCAGCCGGCCAGCGGTATCAAGAATCACCACATCAATGTGTTTCTTCCTGGCTGCCGCGATCGCTCCCTCGGCGATATCCACGGGATCCTGATCGGCGCTGCTCGGGAAGAACTCGACACCCACCTCGCCCGCAAGGGTCTCCAGCTGGCGAATTGCCGCCGGACGATAGACGTCGGCACTGACCACCAGCACGGATTTCTTCTGCCGCTCCTTGAGGAAGCGGGAGAGCTTGGCCACGGTCGTGGTCTTACCCGCACCCTGCAGGCCCGCCATCATGATCACCGCCGGCGGCTGGACATTCAGGTTGAGGGACTCGTTGCCCTCACCCATCACCCTTTCCAGCTCCTGCTGGACAACTTTCACGAAGACCTGGCCCGGTGTCAGGCTACGCTGCACCTCCTGACCAATGGCCCGCTTGCGGACGCCCTCAACAAAGTCCTTTACTACCGGCAGTGCGACATCCGCCTCCAGCAGCGCCATCCGCACTTCCCGAAGAGTGTCCTTTATATTGTCGTCAGTGAGGCGCGCCTGGCCGGAAATCTTGCGCAGACTGCCGGAAAGTCGGTCTTGGAGGTTCTCAAACATGTTGCTCTTCCGTACCCCGGATAAATTGAGTGCGTGAATCGACAGAGCCAACGACGACTCCTTGATTCCAGTTGCATAATCGCTACATTATAACCAGACTATCGCCCTGAAACGACCAGCTCGGTCAAATCGGCTGAAACCAGCGCCGATCCCCAGTCAGAACAACGGTTAATAAGGAAGTCATGGGAACGCTGATTCTCGCGGTCACCTCTCTTTTTCTTTACAGCGTAGGTACCGCGTTGCAGGCCCTGCATTTCAGGGGCCGGGTTCAGAGCAACATTGCCATCACCACCCTGATTGGCGTTCTTGCCCTGACCAGCCACGGACTTCTCCTTGGCCAGACAGTCCACCATGACGGCGGTTTCGACTTCAGTTTTTTCAAAAGCTCGGTTCTGATTTCCTGGCTGATCGTCTTTCTATTACTGGCGCTCAACCTCAAAAAGCCGGTTCAAAGCCTGTTCCTCGGCGTCTACCCGCTGGCAGGCCTTACCATCATCCTTGCCCTGGTTACCCATGGGCCCTCGAGACTGGTTTCAGAGCAAAGCTACGGCATGCTGTCCCATATCGCACTTTCAGTGACAGCCTACAGCCTCTTCACCCTGGCGGCCATCCAGGCCGCTCTTCTCTATTTTCAGAATCGCCAACTGAAGCACAACTACAACAGCCTGCTGGTGCGTAACCTGCCCCCTTTGCAGACCATGGAGTCGGTACTTTTTGAAATGGTCTCGGCTGGCGTAGTGCTGCTGATTCTGGCAATCGTGACCGGCGCCCTCTTTATAGAGGATCTCTTCGCCCAGAAGCTCGCCCACAAAACCCTGTTCTCGATCCTCTCCCTGCTGGTTTTCGTGGCGCTCCTCATTGGCCGTTACACAAAAGGCTGGCGCGGCATTACCGCAAGCCGGTGGACCCTGGCAGGCTGCGCACTCCTGATGCTGGCATTCTACGGTAGCAAGTTTGTCCTGGAGCTGATCTTCCAGCGCGGTGGCTGAAACCACCCCTCCTGGCACACTCTTGCCACAAGCTTGACACAAGGCTCGCCTAAACCCTATTTTCGCTACTTGTCAGTGCTATAAGGACACCTTCTTTTGAACGAGCCCGACACATCGCTTACATCGCTGTTTGTTCTCCTGGTCGGATTAATCCTGCTATCCGGTTTTTTCTCTAGCTCCGAAACCGGAATGATGTCTCTCAACCGGTATCGCCTCAAACACATGGCCAAAACCGGCCATAAAGGTGCTCAGCGCGCCCAGGGGCTGCTC
>JAXHUV010000160.1:0-5310 GCA_034189445.1 Pseudomonadota bacterium | reverse complement strand
CCTTAAGTCCGACAGGCTGCTGGTTAAGGACATTGACAGCAGTTTTTATTGCTGCGGATAGCAGAACCAATTACAATGGGTAAGATAATAAAAGAAGTAGAGGATATACCGATGCTTTCTAACGTCTTGACTCAATCAACGCTTTTTAAGAACACTCATCCTGAAGTGGTATCGGACTTTGTGAATAAAAATGTTGGCCGCCACGAAATAGAGGTACTTGATTATAAAGCAAAACGATCTGGTTTGTGTTTTAAGGAGTTTTTAGGACTGGGTCTAACCTATATCACTTACGGTAATAATGTCAGGGTAAGAAATGCAGAACTAGAAAAGATGTTTCACTTACAAATAATATCTAAAGGTAAGTGTGAGGTTGGGTTTAAGGATGAAAAAGTTTTTTTAATTCCAGGCAATGCGGTAATGCTGAATCCTGGAGAGGAATTGACTCTCGATTACTCTTTTGATTGCGAAAAAATAATTATTAACGTGCCTGAAGATTTAGTGCGGGCGACTGTTCTTGGCGAGGCGCTTTCCCTTCCTGGTTCCGGTGTGAGTTTTAAGCGTCGCCCTCTAAATTTGTTCGCATATCCATCATTGGTAAAGCTTTTCGAAACCATACTATTGGAGGCTGAAGAAGCTGGGTCTGATCCTGCTGGTGTTTTTAACCTATACAGAGAGATTTTGTCAAAGAAACTGCTGTTTTTCTTTGAAAGCAATGTTGTTCTGGACAAGGGTGGCCTTGATAGTAATACCAAAATGAAAAACATTATTCAGTATATCGATGAAAATATCAGGGACGATATTGCAGCAGAGGATTTGGCTGAAATCGCTAACGTGAGTGTTCGTTCTATTTACAATGGCTTTTCGAATACATTCTCGACAACTCCACGTAAGTATATTAAGGACAGGAAGTTAAGCCGAATTAGAGATGAATTGCTCAGTGGGTCTGCAAGAAATATTACTGAAGCGGCATTTAGTTACGGATTTATGCATTTAGGGCGGTTTTCGTGTGATTACAAAAAGTTATTTGGTGAGTTGCCTTCAGAAACCAAGAGATTGAGCTAGCTGCTAATCAAGGTTCTGACGATACGGTATTGGAGGCCTGCTTTGGTTCCTGCCGCCGCTGCGCCATTTCATGATGAAAGACTCCGGGCTTCCTTGATCACATCGTAGGCATTGCTGATTTCGCGGGTGCGCTCTTCCGCCATTTCCCGCATGCTCTCGGGTAATCCCCGGCCCGCGAGCTTATCCGGATGGTTTTCACTCATCAGCTTGCGATAGGCCTTTTTGAGTTCTGCATCGCTGGCGGAAGGGGATACCCCCAAAACTTTGTAGGCATCGCTGATCTGATCTTCCGGAGTGGGCTGGCCAGCCCCGCCACGATGAGTGTGGGCGCCCCGGAGCATGGCTTCCAGTTGATCCACCTGGCTCTCGGGCAGGCCAAGGCCGCGGGCGATTTTCACCAGCATTTCATGTTCGGCCGGGTGAACGATGCCATCCGCCGCCACGGCGGATACCTGCACCTGAAGAAACATTTGCAGAAAAGCAGGCTGTCGGCCACTGGTCTGCAGGAATCGGTTCAGCTCCGCATCCAGGTCAAAATCCGGCTCCTTTCCGCGATTAAAGGCGGTTTTGGCTCTGGCTTTTTGGTCTTCATTCAGGCGGAAGCGTATGAACATGGCCTCCGCCATCTGGATTTCGTCTCGGGAGATAACTCCGTCGGCCTTGCAGAGTGCGCCCATCACTGCAAAAACCGATTCCACAAAACCGGACTGGATGCTCTGTAGCTTACCAAATAGACGGCGTTTCAGGCGATTGAAAAGAAAGGCGCCAATTGCCGCACCCACGAGAAAACCCGGGAACTTGCCAAAGGCGAAGCCAATCAGGCCACCAACGATGATTGCAAACAGCATTAAAATGTCCTTAACAAGGGTGAATCAGCCCATGGAATATACGTGTTTTTCTGTCCGGCTTCATGAACAGGCTTTCATGGATGTTTTAAAATCTCTGGTAAATTATTAGGTTCACTCTTTCCTGAGGGGGCGCGGCAAGTGATGACCCAAGACCTGTTTTCCAGCCTACCACCAGAGCAGACGGTTGAGTATCCGGTGGATGGCGCTATGGTGCTGCGCCAGTTCGCGCTGGCTGATGCCGAGTTGCTCCTGGAAGGTATTGCCACGGTTACTTCAGAAGCTCCTTTCAGACATATGAAAACCCCCGGCGGTCATGCCATGTCGGCCGCTTTGAGTTGTTGCGGGAAACTGGGCTGGGTCACGGATAACCGCGGCTACCGGTATCAGGAGGAAGATCCTGAGTCCGGCCGGCCATGGCCTGCCATGCCTTCGGCGTTTCGGGAACTGGCCAGAAGCGCCGCGGAAATCGCCGGTTTTGATGGGTTCGAGCCAGACGCCTGCCTGATCAACCGATACCGGCCCGGGGCGAAAATGGGCCTGCATCAGGACAAGGATGAGCAGGATTTTACCCAGCCAATCGTATCGGTTTCTCTCGGCCTGCCCATGGTGTTCCAGTTCGGTGGTCTCAAACGTAACGAGCGACCGATCCGGGTGCCACTGGCCCATGGTGATCTGGTGGTGTGGGGTGGCTCAGCCCGGATGCGGTACCACGGTGTGTTGACGCTCAAGGCCGGGGAGCACCCGTTGACCGGTGCCTGCCGTTATAATCTAACCTTCCGCAGAGCCCGGTAACCGTTACTGCAGCCAGGCGACCAGCAGACCAGCTGCCAACGACAGCACCATCGGCACGCCTACCAGTAGCCCCGTATGTCGATTGCCAATGATTCCGGCCATGCCGGACTTGACCAGATTGTTGGTGGCGGCAGCGATCACAATACCAATCACGGCTGTGCTCATGGCCAGGCTGTCATTGGACATCCGGGTCAGTGAGAGGGTGATTGCGTCAACATCAGCTATACCAGATGTGGCAGCCAGAGCGTAGATACCGGCATCGCCCAGCCAGTTGCCAAGAAACTCGCCCAGCAGAAGGATGGCTGTTAGTAACAGGCCGAAAACCAGGGCTGAACCGAGATCCAGCGGGTTTTGGTTGAGTGTTAGCTGACTGACTTGTAGCTGTTTATTGTTTTTGCGCCAGATAAGGATCGCCGGGCCATAGAGCAGGACAGTCATGATGACCACCGGCCAGATCAGGCTTGGCAGCAGATCGGGGTTGATCACAAGGCAGTACACCAGAATGCGTGGGAACATGGTTCCGCAGGCAATCAGGATGCCGGTAGCGAACTGGGCATTGAGCTGCGGATTTTTCGAGGCCTGGCGGGCAAAGTGCAAGGTGAGGGCGGTGGATGATGTCAGCCCCGCGAACAGGCTGGTAAACAGGATTCCCTTGCGGGTACCGGCCACCCGCATGGCGAAATAGCCGACAAAGGAAATGGAGGCGATCATCACCACCATCCACCAGATTTCCCGTGGATTCAGAACGCCGCCAGGGCCCATCTTTGCGTTTGGCAGCAACGGCAGCATGACCACGGAAATCAGTAGCAGCTTGAGCGCGGCGTCCAGCTCATGCTCCTTCAGCTTGTTGACCCAGTTGTGAATCTCCTCCTTGTTATCCAGAATGATGGCGGTTACAACGGCTGAGGCCGTGGCAATAACGGGGTCTGCTGCGACCGCCACGGCACCAAAGCAGAAGGTGAGCACCATGCCCACCATGCCGGTGATGCTGAAGTTGCGGATATGCTCCAACCGCTCGCTGTAGGCCACGATGGCCATGGCGACCACACTGATCAACAGTACGGGAAAGGCCCATTCGGTGATCTCCCGGGCCAATACCGCCGAGATGCCGCCGAGCAGGCCCACCAGGGCAAAGGTGCGGATGCCGGCAATCCGCTCACCGGATTTCTGTTCCCGGGTATCCCACCCCCGTTCCAGCCCGATGATGGCGCCAAGCAAAAGCGCAACGGCGAGATTGAGGGTGGTTTGGTTTCCGGCCAGAAACTGGGAAGCAACGTCATCCATGGGTTGGTACGGACTCCTGTTAATAACTGAATATACGGATGATAGCAGTAGCGGCGACCGGGCGTTACACCGTTAAGAAGATTTCCCGAGTGCCTTACTTTCCGGTAAGGGGGCTGGTAAGCTTCCGCTCCCCTTGGTTATTCCCCCGAGCAATATGATTGTAGTCAACGTGTGTCATGTTGGGTGCAATCGACGGTTTTGTCTCGGGTTTTTTTATTTCTACAGCGAACTGGAACCCCGAAATCATGGTGAATGCCCTAAAACAGAACTGGCTGTCCAACATAAGAGGTGATTTGCTCGCCGGTATCGTTGTTGCACTGGCCCTCATTCCCGAAGCGATTGCTTTCTCGATTATCGCGGGTGTGGATCCCAAGGTCGGCTTGTATGCCTCCTTCTGTATCGCGGTTGTCATTGCCTTCGTGGGTGGCCGGCCGGGCATGATTTCCGCGGCAACGGGAGCGATGGCCTTATTGATGGTTACTCTTGTCAAGGAGCATGGTCTCGAATACCTTCTCGCCGCTACTCTGCTTACCGGGATACTGCAGATCGGCGCTGGCTATCTGAAGCTTGGAAGCCTGATGCGATTCGTTTCCCGCTCTGTGGTAACCGGCTTTGTAAACGCACTGGCCATCCTGATTTTCATGGCACAATTGCCGGAGCTCACTCATGTGACATGGCATGTTTATGCCATGACCGCGGCAGGCCTTGGCATTATTTACCTGTTCCCGCTGCTGCCCGTTATCGGGAAGATTCTGCCATCGCCGCTGATTTGTATTGTTGTCCTTACGGGCATTGCCATGTACCTGAACATGGATATTCGTACTGTTGGAGACATGGGGCAATTGCCCGATACGCTGCCAATCTTCCTCTGGCCGGATGTGCCGCTGAATCTGGAAACCCTGATGATCATCCTGCCGTATTCCGTTGCGCTGACGGTGGTTGGCCTGCTCGAATCGATGATGACGGCAACTATCGTGGATGATCTGACTGACACCACCAGTGACCGAAACCGTGAGTGCAAGGGCCAGGGCATTGCCAACCTCGGCTCCGGTTTGCTGGGTGGTATGGCCGGCTGCGCCATGATCGGGCAGTCCATTATCAACATCAAATCCGGTGGCCGGACCCGGCTGTCGACCCTGTCCGCCGGTGTTTTTCTGCTGGTGATGGTGTTGGTGCTGGATAAATGGCTTGTTCAGATTCCCATGGCAGCTCTGGTCGCTGTGATGATCATGGTTTCCATCGGTACCTTCAGTTGGGGCTCGATCAAGAATCTGAAGGAGCATCCGCTTTCCACCAATATCGTTATGGTGGTGACCGTTGTTGT
>JAXHUV010000016.1:0-20259 GCA_034189445.1 Pseudomonadota bacterium | reverse complement strand
CGGCTCATATTTCCCGGCTTTTTCGTTGCATAGAACCACTATGCGCCTCAAAATCCAGAAAATCCGCGCTCGCTTTCCCACCTTGCTCGCGACGATTGCTTAAGTCCGACAGGCTGCTGGGACCTCTTGCCAGAGCGACAATGAATCAACATCGGCAAAACTGGCAAACACCTCAAAACAGTGTTCCTGCGCATCAAGAAGGTGCGCCATGCGCTGGGAAAGTGCACGATCAAACGAGCCGCTCGAAAAGCCTGCGGAGCCCACCGCCCGTTCCTGCCCACAAAATTCCTTGCCATTCATCAGGTGAACCATCGCCACCAGCAACCCGGCAATCGTGGGGTCTGCAGCGGTGTCGGCGGCTTCGAATACAACGGCTATCAGATTGTGAATAAGACTGCTGTAGTTCTCAGTAGCCGATTCCGAAGTAATTTTCCGTGCCACGACGCAGCGCCTCAGTTCGCTAAGTCCATCAAGGCTGTGAAGTGCGCTGGCAATCTGGTTTAGTAAGCGACTGCTGACCGGATGACCGGTCAGCTCTCCATGAATCTCTGCCAGCGCATGCTCAAAGGCTTTCTTGAGCCGGTCGGATTCCCCGGCCAGAGACTCTCTTTCTTCCTGAAACTTCTGTCCCGAAGAACCGAGGAACACGTTGGACGCGCCACGCTCCCTTTGCAGACCATGCACGAGACTACTGATACATTGAACAAGCTTGCCCATCTGCAAAAAGTACTGAAGGCTCATCAGTTCGCAGGTCTTCGACGCGATCAGATAGTCGCCGGCCCCGGGAATTTCCGGAACGGTATTGCGCTTGGTATTCATCAGTACACTCCCGGGGGCTTTCACCCTTACCCCTCGCAGGGGGTTTCCACAATTTGAAGACACACCAGAGTAATTACCGAGAGCAATTACCGCGCCATGCGACGCAGGCGCCAAAGCCGTGCAGTCTGCCCTGCGATAGGGCAGTTTTTCGGCCCGAGACCGCCAAAAAAACTTACGAAAATTCTTAACCCATTGTTTTTACTGTATTTGAAAACATGGCACGAAGATCGCTATGTTTTACGCAAGGACGAACGTCCCGGCCAAGGATCAGGCCGGACCATCAGATCATTATCATTGTTGTTGGCATTGGCGCCGGACCATCGATTTCCCTCCCTCGGGAATAGATGCTCCGGCTTTTTTTGTTGTTTGGGAGGCAGAACCGGAATGAGTAAGAAAACCCTGATCGTGATTGGCAACGGCATGGTCGGCCATCACTTCCTGGAACAATTCTGCGCCAGCCCGGCCGCTGCCGATTTCGAGATCATCGTGTTCGGCGAGGAAAAACAGCTGGCCTATGACCGGGTCCATCTGTCGGAATACTTCGGCGGTTCCACCCACGCGGATCTCGCCATGGGTACGCTGGAGTGGTACACCGAGCAGGGCATTCAGCTGCACCTGAACGAACAGGTGGCCGGCATCGACCGGGAAAATCGCACCCTGGAAACGCCCCGGGGCAACTACCGGTACGATGAATTGGTGCTGGCCACCGGCTCCTATCCGTTTGTTCCGCCGATCAAGGGCAATGATCACCCTCACTGCCTGGTTTACCGGACCCTGGATGACCTGGATGCCATTCGCGCCAGCTCGGAGGGTGCCCGCACGGGCGTGGTGGTCGGCGGTGGCCTGCTGGGTCTTGAAGCTGCCAATGCGCTCAAGAGCCTGGGACTGGAAGCCCACGTTGTGGAATTTGCGCCCCGGCTGATGCCGGTTCAGCTTGATGACGATGGCGGCGCCCTGCTGTGCCACAAGATCGAGAAGCTGGGCGTTCAGGTGCTCACAGAGAAGGCTACCAAAGCGATCACCGAGCGCGAGGATGGCCGTCTGCGCATGAATTTCAGCGACGAATCCTTCCTCGACACAGACCTGATCGTCTTCTCCGCAGGCATTCGGCCCCAGGACGCCCTGGCCCGGGCCAGTGGACTGGAAATCGGCGAGCGCGGCGGCATCGTGATCGACAACCACTGCAACACCTCGGACCCGAATGTGCACGCCATTGGCGAGTGCGCGCTCTGGGAGCAGAAGATTTTCGGCCTGGTGGCGCCGGGCTACACCATGGCCCGGACTCTCTCAGCCGTCCTGAACAGCGATCAGGAAGCCGCCTTTACCGGCGCCGATATGAGCACCAAGCTGAAACTGCTGGGTGTCGATGTGGGTTCCATCGGCGACGCCCATGCCCAGACCCCGGGCGCCCGGAACATCCGCTTCAACGATGAGCAGGCCGGCCACTACCGCCGCATGGTGATCAGCGAGGACGGCAAGACCCTGCTGGGCGCCATTCTGGTGGGCGACAACAGCCACTACGATACTTTGCTGCAATACGCCCTCAACGGCATTACCCTGCCGGAGAATCCGGAAACCCTGATCCTGCCGGAAAGCCAGGGTGGTGCACCGGCCCTGGGCCCGGATGCCCTGCCGGAAACCGCCTCGATCTGCTCCTGCCACAACGTCACCAAGGGCGATATCTGTGGTGCCATCGATGCCGGCTGTGCAGATCTCGGAACCGTCAAGGCCGAGACCAAGGCCAGCACCGGCTGTGGCGGCTGTACCGCCCTGCTGAAGAACGTGGTGGACAGCGAGCTGGAAAAGCGCGGGGTGGAAGTCAGCAAAGATCTCTGCGAGCACTTCCCCTACAGCCGCCAGGAGCTGTTCCACCTGGTGAAGGTCAACGGCATTCGCACCTTCCACACCCTGATCAGCCAGCACGGCAAGGGCCACGGCTGCGACATCTGCAAACCGGCAGTGGCCTCGATTCTGGCTACCTGCTGGAACGAGCACATCCTGGCCACGGATCACGTGCCGCTGCAGGACACCAACGACACCTTCATGGCCAACATGCAGAAGAACGGCACCTATTCCATCGTACCGCGCATCCCGGGTGGCGAGATCACGCCGGACAAGCTGATTGTGCTGGGTGAGGTGGCCAAGGAATACGATCTGTACACCAAGATCACCGGCGGTCAGCGGGTAGACCTGTTCGGCGCCACCCTGAGCCAGTTGCCGGAGATCTGGGAAAAGCTGATTGCCGCCGGGTTCGAGACCGGCCATGCCTATGGCAAGTCACTGCGTACCGTGAAGTCCTGCGTTGGCAATAGCTGGTGTCGCTACGGCGTTCAGGACAGTGTGGGCATGGCGATTCGCCTGGAGGACCGCTACAAGGGCCTGCGGGCGCCCCACAAGGTGAAGATGGCGGTCTCCGGCTGCACCCGGGAATGCGCCGAAGCCCAGAGCAAGGATTTTGGTGTGATCGCCACGGAGAACGGCTGGAACCTGTATGTCTGCGGCAACGGCGGCATGCGCCCCCGCCACGGGGACCTGTTCGCCACCGATCTGTCTGACGAAGAGCTGATCCGCACCATTGACCGGGTAGTGATGTTCTACGTGCGCACCGCCGACCGGCTGCAGCGCACCAGTGTCTGGATGGAGAACCTTGAGGGTGGCCTGGAGTACCTGAAGCAGGTGGTGCTTGAGGACAGTCTGGGGATTGGCGCTGAGCTGGAGGAGCATATGGAGGGGATTGTTGGTACCTACCAGTGCGAGTGGAAAACGGCGGTTGAGGATCCGGAGAAGCGGAAGCGCTTCCGGGAGTTTGTTAATGCGCCTTCGCAACGCGATCCGGTTCAGGAGTGGACGGTTGAGCGGGGGCAGCGGCGGCCTGTTTTGGAGTCTGCGTAGACTGGTTGTTGGGGGGCGGAGCGCAGGGGTAGGTATCTTTCCCCTCGGGAAAAAGAACTCGCTTCGCTCAGACAGCTTTTTCCTGTCGGGGAAAGATACCTACCCCCACGCTCACCGGGCCAACAGTTAACGCCAGTTGCAAAGACAAAACAGTTATTTAGGAGACCGAAAACTCGCTACAACTGAGAGATATTCGGTTGATTCGCAATAGCGACATTGGAGGAACACATGAAACCACGCACTCGTTGGGAAGCCGTCTGTACCTTATACGATTTGGTGCCGGAATCAGGGATTGCCGTCTGGACCCCAGACGGACCGGTGGCGGTGTTTTATCTTCCGCACCGGCTGCCGGCGTTGTTTGCCATCAGCCACAGCGATCCATTCAGCGGCGCCAATGTGCTGGCCCGGGGGATTACCGGGGATTTGAAGGGTGAGCCCGTGGTGGCGTCGCCGTTGTACAAACAGCATTTCAGTCTGCGTACCGGTGTCTGTCTGGAAGACGATACCGTGCGGGTTAAAACCTATCCAGTGCTGCTGGACGGCAACCAGATTCGCCTGGAGGTCCGGGCCGACCAGCGCGAATCCATTGCCGTCTGAACAATGGGCAGTCGGCCTGGGCGGAAGATGAGCATCTGGATCGGGAGCACCACTTCTCCGATTCGAAGCACTGTCGGTCTGTGGACACAGCGAATCAACCGAAGCGGCGTTCCTCGTTACGAATGGAAATCTGATCGTTCAGAGTCCAGAAGTCGTACAGAACACCGATCAGGAACAGGCCGCCGGTAAACAGGTAGATGATCCCGGTAATCCATTTGCCTAAGTACATCCGGTGAACTCCGAACACACCCAGGAAGGTCAGCAGGATCCAGCCAATGTTATAGCTGATTTCACCTTCCCGGAACCGCAGGTCCGCCTCCCGGTCCATGGCCGGAATCAGGAACAGGTCGATAATCCAGCCGATGAACAGCAGCCCCAGGGTAAAGAACCAGATGGTGCCGGTAACGGGTTTGCCGTAGTAGAACCGGTGTGAGCCCAGGAATCCGAAGATCCAGAGCAGGTAGCCGATCACTTTGCTGTGGGTGTCTGGCCGGTGGGTCATATTCGTTTTCACCCTCTTGGGTTGGTGTCTGGCTCTGTTGCAGGCTGGCCTTCAGGTCCGAAGGGGAAAGCACCTTCATACCGACCATTCCCTCGATCAGCCTCCGATTATAGTCTCGAAAAGCTGTTTGTGAAATGTACGCCGGGTATTCCTGCCGCCCTCTGACGTAGCACCCGGTTTCCGGTACAATTCAGTGCCGTTGTTCGGTGCATGGCATCGATCCACCCAACCTTCCCCCGAACCTGTGGATTTTCTGTATGGAATGGAGTCTTACGCATTTCTGGCTGATCCTGGCATTGGTGCTGAGCCTGGCTGAACTGACTTCAGGCGTGCTGTTGCTGCTGGCGCTGGGCATTGCTGCGGCACTGACTGCCTTGTTGGCTTTTCTGGGAGTGCCCTTAGAATGGCAACTGGCGGGTATGGGGCTATTCTCGGGAATCCTGGTTCCTGTCGCCATTCGCCGGATCCGGTCGCGCTTCTCACCCAAAGGCGTGGCCTATGGAACAACTGGCACGGGTGTGGAGCAGGGCCGGCATTACCAGACTCTGAAGCGGGATTTTGACGGTGCCACCGGCATCAAAATCAATGGTGATTTTTATCGCCTGCGCGTAACTGACACCGGTGAAACCGAACTTCCGGAAGGAACCTGTGTCATTTTCAAACAGTTTGACGGCACGACCGCCGTTGTTGAGACCATCACACACAAGGAGCAGTAAGCATGGAACAGTATCTTTCACCCGGGCTTATCATCAGTCTGATCCTGGTCGCTATTGGCATCTTCATCATTGCCAAAGGCCTGGTTATCGTGCGTCAGTCCGAAGTCATGGTTATTGAGCGCCTGGGCTCGTTCAACCGGATCCTCGAAAGCGGCGTGAACATCATTGTTCCCTTCATCGAGCGGCCCCGGCCCATCACCATGATTCGCTACCAACGCCTGGGCGAGGATTACCATCCGGTGATGAGCGATGAGGTTCGTATTGACCGCCGGGAGACGGTTATGGATTTTCCGGGCCAACCGGTGGTCACCACGGACAACGTAACGGTTAAAATCAACGGCGCCCTGTACTACCAGATCATTGACCCGCGTCGGGCTGTTTATGAAGTGGCCAACATGAGCCAGGCGGTGGAGGTTCTCGTCAAGACCACCCTACGCTCGGTGGTGGGCAAGATGGAACTGGACAAGCTGTTTGAATCCCGTAGCGAGGTGAACAACGCCATCCAGGCCGATATGGAAGAAGCCGCCTCCAAGTGGGGCGTCAAGCTTACCCGGGTTGAGGTCCAGGACATCAGCATGCCGGAAGAGGTGGAAGAGGCCATGCGCTTGCAGATGGCCGCGGAACGAAAGCGCCGGGCCACGGTCACCGAAGCCGAAGGTGAAAAATCCGCCGCCATCGCCATGGCCCAGGGCCAGCGCGAGTCCGCCATATTAAATGCCCAGGGCGACAAGGAATCCGCGATTCTCCGGGCCCAGGGCGAGCAGGAGTCCATCCGTCTGGTGCTCAGCGCCATGGGCGACTCCGAAGATAACAAACAGACGGTTATTGGCTACCTGCTGGGCCAGAGCTATATCAAGGTTTTGCCGAATATGGCGAAAGCGGGGGAGCGGGTGTTCGTGCCCTATGAATCTTCAGCGCTGCTGGGCTCCATGGGCATGTTCCGTGAGCTGGCAGGCAGCCCCGAGGACACGGTTCGTCAGCATTTGCAGCGCGATGGCCTGCGTGGCGGGCTCGTCGGCTCGGCAGGTAACAGTTAAGACTGAGACCTGTTCAACCCAGCAGATTGTCCAGAGGTTGCTGGTAACTGGGGGCAAACACTTTCAGGAAATAGGCAACCTCTGGCAGTCCGTCTGCGTCCAGCCGCTGGCGGATCTGTCGGGCGGCCGGCTCGAATTCCTTGTTGCCGGCCCGGATCTCCGCCTGGCACTTAAACCAGGCCGACAGCCTGTCGGCAGCCTTGATGAGTTCTTTGTCTTGTGCCGGTAGCTGCGATTCCCGGACGTAGGGTGAAAAATCATCCCGCAGATCCTCCGGCAGCAACGCCAGCAGCTCCGCTTCCGCCTTGTGTTCGATATCCCCGAAAGCCTCCCGCATAACCCGGGAATGGTATTTCACGGGTGTCGGCATATCACCAGTAATCACTTCCGTCGCATCATGGTAAAGCGCTGCCGCCGCAATACGGTCGGCGTTCACCTGGCCATCAAAATGCCGGTTACGGATGATGGCGAGCGCGTGGGCGAGAGTCGCTACCTCCCAGGAGTGGGTGGCCACGTTTTCCTCGATAGTATTGCGCATCAGCCCCCAACGCTTGATCCAACGCAGGCGGGAGACGTAGGCAAAAAAATGGCTGACAACTTGACCCTTCATTCACGGACCTGTTTTGCATGAGTTTACCCGACGACACCTCGCCCGGTATCCGGCGCAGTAGATTCGCCTTAAGTCCGACAGGACTGCTGGCAGGCTACTGATATCCAACGAGCCGGATTTATGGCCGGTTCCAAGCCGCCTGAATTCAACGAACATCCAGGTTGAACGCAACGACAATGTTACCCTCGCTCCCCACTTCCGCATTGCGGGCCGGACTCAGCAGGAACAGCTGATCAGCCGGTACCCCGTGGGTTTGCTTCAGAATATTGTGCAAAGTCATGCCTCGCGAGGACGCCAGGTTGCTCAATGCCTCCGGCGCCAGTGAGCGCTCGCCGGCGAGGTAGGCTTCCCGTGCCTGCTGCCATTCCTCCTCGGACAGTTCCTGTTCACTATCGGCGGTCAGTTCGTGCCGCAAAAGCGCAAGCCCGTCGGCCCGGGGCTCTACGCTACCCCGAATATTCAACAACAGGTCCGGCCGTTTCAACAGTGCGTCCGCCAGCGCTACCAGTTTTTCAGCCTCGCCCTCGGCCAACTGAGTACTGCCCGGAACAAAGCTCGTTTTTCCAAGCTCTTCTCCGCTCAGGCCGGCCAAGTCCACAATCGAGCCAAGCACACTGAACGGCGACGCCGCCGCCTTCGCCAACAGGTTCACAAATACCCGCATCACCACCTTACCGACACTGAACTCCGGGTCGGCCAGATCTCCGCTGATGGGCAGGTCCACTTCGATAACCCCTTTACGGTCTCGTAACAGTGCCAGTCCCAGCTTGACCGGCGCATTGACGGCCTGATCGCTGGCTACGGCGGGCCCCAGCTCAAGGCGATCCAGTACCACCAGATTCGACGCATCAATCCGTGAACCGGCGATTTCGTAATCCAGATTCAGGTTCAGCTTGCCACTGTCCACGCCGTAGCCCAGGTATCGACCAAAATAGGGAGAGAGTGCGGGCAGCGACAGGCCCTGCATCATCAGTTGAAGGTTGCTTACATCCTCGGTTCCAAGGGTGCCGAGGGTACCCTCAAAGTCCAGGTCCGCGACGCCGCCGACCCCGCCCTGGATGGATACCCTGCCTTGTTGAGGGGCAATGTTACTGAGCCCGGTTACGCTGCCATTAAGCGTATCAAACGAGGTCGTAAAAGCCGGGTCCAGAGTGCGATCGGTATAGGCCAGTTCACCATCTTCAAGCATCAACTGGCCGATGCGGAAAATGAATTCCGGTCCGGAATCGTCCGTTTGCCGGGAATCGGAAACCGTTTCCTGTTGACCGTCGGAGGCCGGCGTTTTGGCAATACGCTCCAGGTTATGGACACTGTCGGTGTTGCGGACGATGTTGATCACCGGCTGGGCCAGGGTCACGGTGCCGATTTCAAGCCGGGCCGGGTAGACGTTGTATTCAATCGGCGCCAGGCGCAGTGTTTGCCAGGACACCAATGAGCCGGAACTGTCGGGCAGTTTCAGGTCCAGACCGGCCACTTCCGCAGTGCCACTGAAGGTGCCAGTGAGAGGTTCCTGCTGGCCGTCGAGATCGAGGTTGCCATCGACCGCCAACGTGCCGCTGGTTATGGCAAGGTTGGCGCCTTGCTGAACGTAGGGCTCGAAGGCAGCCAGAGCCACATCGTTTCCGGCGATGGCAGCCTCCAGCGTAAACGGCGCTGGCGTTACCTGGCCGTTCAGCGACAGTTGCCCGCCACTGGCCAGCGTTCCGGCTACCTTGTAAGACACCGGCTCCTCAAGTTGATGGCTGAGTTTGCCAATTGAGACCGAGAGCTGTTCAACGGCAATTTCAGCCGCCGTCTCCGGCTGACGGTCCTGCCACAGCACCCGCCCTCCGGAGAGCGCGACACCCGCTACCGACCAACGGAATGGCTGGCCGCCGGAGGAAGCTTCACCGTTGCTTTCGGCCTCACCTGCATCGGATGCCAGCGGCGCCAGCCAGTCAATCTCTCCGGTTGCGCTCCGCGCCAGGGCGAGGTCCAGGTTATCCAGAGAAACCTGGCCAATACGTATTTCCCGCCGGTTCAGGTCAAAACCGATGGTATCCACGGATAGCATGGCGTTGCTCAACCGGGCCTGGTCACTCTGCTCATCCAGGGCGATGGCAAGATTCTCGAGTTCCAACTGGCCATTGGTCGTTTCCAGGTAAAAGGCCTCACCGACCTGGATTTCATAATCCGAGCTGAGGGTGACGCTGCCGCCGCGCAGGTCGTAAGGGAAAAACGGTGCCAGAAAATGGGCCAGGGTTTCATGGCTCACCGATGACACCTTGAAGGTACCGTTCGAGTAAAAAGGTACGACACTCAGATTGCCTTGCCACTCGATGGTCTGACTCCCCAAAGCCGCCAGCACGGAATAGTTGCTGTTCTGTTCCTCCCGGTGCCAGGTAGCCAGGTCGTTCAGGGTAAGGTCCAGCGGGATGATCCGGAACTCGGCCATGCCCGCCTTGGTGAAGTCCCGGAACAGCATTTCACCGCCGTTGAGCTCAATTGTCCCGAAATAAAGCCTGGCTGGCGCAGCGGTATCATCCGTTTGCCCGGCTGCCGGCTTTGTCTCGGCAGGCTCCGGATTGGCCGCCTGCCAGTCTCGGGTAAAATTAACGCTGTAGTCCTCCAGCAGGTCCACTCGAACGTAAGGCTCATCAAGTTGAATTGCCTCAAAACCGACAATACCCCGAACCAGCTGGAAAAAATTCATGTCCACCATGAGCCGGTCGAAGCCAACCACCTGCTCGCCCTCGGTGTCGTCGGCCGACAGGCCCAGCGCTTCGACCCGCAGGGTGAATGGATTGGTGCTGATCTCGGTGATTTCCGCTTGCCAGCCCATCCGCTGGCTCAGCTGGTCCGGCACCAGCCGCTCCAGCCACCAGGGAAGAAGCAGGAAACCAGCCAGGGTATACAGGATGAGAAGGGCCAGGAATACGATCAACAGATTCCTGGGCGTGTGACTGCGTTTACGGCTCTGGGCCACGGACATCTCCTTAATTAAACGGCGGATTCCCGGGGCAGGTTTGCCCACCGACTGCTCATAAGCATAGTCGCCCCGGTGCCGGTTTGTCAGCCGCGGTGTTGCACTTGCTGGCGCCTTATCCCCTGACAGTCAGGCCGGAACCCGATATGCTTCGGAGTCATGGTTATCCCGGGTCGTTTACCCGCAAGCGAGAGGGCAAATTATGGATATCGGCGATATGCGTCGTGATTTCGAGAGCGAGGGGCTGGATCGCGAGGCGCTGGACAGCAATCCGGTCAGGCAGTTCCAGAGCTGGTTCGAGGATGCCCGGGAGGCAGGCATTCTCGAACCCAACGCCATGTCGCTGGCGACCACGGGGCGAGATGACATGCCGGACATCCGTACCGTATTGCTCAAGTACTTCGACGCCCAGGGCTTCGTTTTCTACACCAACTATGGCAGCCGTAAGGCCCGGGAAATGGAAGAGAATCCTCGGGCGGCCCTGTTGTTCCCCTGGATCGGCCTGAATCGTCAGGTCCGGATCCAGGGCGCCGTTGAGAAAGTGAGCAAGACCGAATCCCTGCGCTACTTCGCATCACGGCCCAGAGGCAGCCAGATTGGCGCCTGGGTCTCCGAGCAGAGCAAGGCCATTACCTCCCGGGGATTGCTTGAGCAGAAGGTGGCCGAGATCAAGCGCAAGTTCAGCGACGGCGAAGTGCCCCTGCCCGGTTTCTGGGGCGGTTATCGCATTGTTCCCGACCGTATCGAGTTCTGGCAAGGCCGGCCCAGCCGGCTTCACGACCGCTTTGAATATATCAGGGAAGGCGATGGCTGGCACATCCAACGACTTCAGCCCTGATGCCCGGCCGGCCATCTGGCTCTGCCACCAGACGGACGGGCCCAATGTTGCCCTCCCGGACTGGCTGACCGGGCATGAACGCCAGACAGCGAGCAAGTTGAGCGGACCCCGGGAACGGGAGTATCTGTCCAGCCGCTGGCTGATTCGCCAGGCCATTGGCAAGTCCGCCAGGGTCGCGCCAGAGTATTGCTGCCCTGTGGCTGGTCGCCCCACGGCTTCCGACACGCCGGAAGGCTGGCGTTTGTCCCTGAGCCACAGCCAGGGCCTGTGTGCCTGTACCACCCATGCAAGCTTGCCCATTGGCCTGGATCTCGAGCCTTGCCAGCGCCACGCCCGCTGGCAAAGAGTGGTGAAACGCTGGTTCTCCCCGGATGAGCAGGAGTGGCTGTTGCGGGAAGACGATTCCAACGCTTTCCTCAAGGTCTGGACCCTGAAAGAGGCCTGGCTGAAAGCCACCGGGCGCGGCATTGCCGGCAACCTTCAGACATTGGAGGTGCGGCAGAATTTCGAGATCTACGGCGACCAGCCCGAACAGGACTGGCAGGCGGCATGCTGCCACATTGAAGGCTACCTGGTAACCGTGGTTTATCGCGGAAGACAGCCGCTATGGCCGGAGATCACCTTACTTCAGCCACCGCCACGGGACTTTGCCCTGATGAACGCCGAGCCAATGGAGGCTTCCCCGGAGCCGCTGTTCCAGCGCACTATTCGCCGTAAAAGCCCGTAATAGAAATCCGGGCCAAATACAGAAAACACAGGCCGATGTATGGATAATCCCGAACGTTGCCCATGGTGTGGCAACGACCCACTCTACGTGCACTATCACGACACCGTATGGGGCCGCCCCGAATACGGTGACATCGCACTATTCGAAAAACTCTGTCTGGACGGCCAGCAGGCCGGCCTGAGCTGGATCACCATCCTGCGGAAACAGGAAAATTATCGCACGGCCTATGATCACTTCGATCCGGAAAAAATTGCGCATTACGATGAGGCCAGGGTGGCGGAACTGCTGACCGACCCGGGCATCATCCGCAACCGGCTGAAGGTGCAGTCGATCATCAAAAATGCCCGGGGCTATCTGTATTTACGGGACAGGGGCATTGGTTTCAGCGATTTTCTCTGGTCTTTTGTGGAAAATCAGCCGATTCAGAACCATTGGCGTTCACTGCCTGAGGTTCCTACCGCGACGCCGGAATCCGAGGCCATGTCGAAAGCCCTGAAACGGGCCGATTTTACTTTCGTGGGCCCCACCATTGTCTACGCCTTCATGCAGGCCACCGGCATGGTGAACGATCATCTGGTGCAGTGTCCGCAGCACAGGCAGTGTTATTGAGGCACCTGCCACTCAGGCGGCGACAATGGCGTACTCGTGTTTGTGGGGTTCAATCAGAACACCGTGCAAGGCGACGATGGCCTTCTCGTAGTTATCCTCATCCACCACAAACTGGATATCCACCTGGCGCATGCACTGGTGCAGGGCCAGCACGCTGATCTCTTCATTGGCCAGGGCCTTTACGGAGCGGGCCAGAATGCCCGGCACCTTCATATCGCTGCCGATGGCGGAAACCACGGCCACCTTCCGGGTATTGAGCTCCGCATTGGGGAACTCGTCCTCCAGCGCCTTGACCACCCGCTTGACGTGCTTCAGGGTGCTGCCCACATAATGAGTAATGGTGTTGGCATTGGTGTCCTTGGACATGAACCGGACCTTGAAACGGCTCAGTACATCCAGGATACGGCGGTCGGAGCCCGGCTCACCCTGCATGTCCTGATCGAACACCTCAATGGCAAACACGCCCTTGGCACCGGCAATGATCTCCACCTGGGGCTTTTCACTGACGTAATCGCCGGTGATCAGGGTGCCGGTGTGCTCTGGCTCGAAGGTGTTCATCACCCGCAGCGGAATCTCGTTCTGGCGCATCCCCTTACCGGCACGGGGATGGATCGCTTCCATACCCAGGTTGGCCAACTGGTCGGCTACGTCATAATTGGTGCGCCCCAGCGGAACCACCTTATCAGCCCCAACGATGTTGGGATCGGCGGAACTCAAGTGGTATTCCTTGTGGATAATCGCCTCACGGGCCTCGGTAATCACCGCCACCCGGCTAAAGGTCATCTCGCTGTAGCCCCGGTCGAAGGTGCGCATCAGACCTTCCTTGCACTGGGCATAGCCGGTTACGATGGGCAGCTCACGGGTCAGATCCACCGCGTCAAAGGCCTGCCTGAGCTTTTCGTCCAGCGGCAGCAATTCACTGTCGCGCCAGCCTGTCAGATCCACGAAGCGGGCATTGATGCCTTCCTGCTGGAGCTTCAGGGCGGTGTTGAAGGCGCTGTGCGCCTCGCCGATGCCCGCCAGCATTTCCCGTACCGTGAGCAGATGTTCTTCCAACTGGAACTGGCCGTAGGAGCACAGGCGCTGCAGGTCGATCAGGCAGCCCCGCACGCCTTCAACACGGTCGGTAATGAACTGGTCCGCCTGCTGCTTGAGCATCGGATCCTCGAACAGTTCTCCGTTGATGTCGGTCAGAAACCTGACCAGTTTGGTGAGGTCATCGCCCCAGGCCCAATCCGATTCGGCATCGGCAAACAGGGCATAGACGCCTGGCTCGCCGGTTTTCTTGTGTTCCAGCAGCTCGTTGGTTACACCACCATAGGCAGAGACCACGAAAATGCGCTGATACAGGTCGTCGCCGGTGCGATTCCCGATAATAATGTTATCTCGGACGGCCTCGTAGTTACTCATCGAGGTACCGCCAATTTTTTCAACGGTATGTAGTCGGCTGGTCATAATTTTGCCTTTGCTATCCTGCAGCGTGAATGTCCGGAGGTATGGGCGCCTTACGACGCCTCACCGAGCCCTTCCTGCATGATTTCGTCCACACTTTTCGCCAGCAGGGCAGCCCCTTTCTTCAGGTCTTCCTCACTGGTCGTCAGCGGCATCAGGCACTTAATGACTTCATCATTCGGACCACTGGTCTCGATGATCAGGCCGTGCTCGAAGGCACGTTTGGTAATCGGGCCTGTGATATCCGCGTGGGTTGCTTCAATACCACGCATCAAACCGCGCCCCTTCATTTTGAACTGTCCGGGGTAGTTGTCGCAAATCGCCTGCAGGGCATCGCCCAATACCTTGGTCTTGGCCTTCACCTCGTTGGCGAAAGCGTCGTCTTTCCAGTAAGTGTCCACGGCGGTGCGGGCCGTGATAAAAGCCATGTTGTTGCCACGGAAGGTCCCGTTGTGCTCGCCCGGATCCCAGACATCCAGCTCCGGCTTGAACAGCACCAGCGCCATCGGCAGACCATAGCCACTCAGGGACTTGGACACGGTGACAATGTCCGGCTTGATGCCGGCAAACTCAAAGCTGAAGAACTCACCGGTGCGGCCGTTACCGGCCTGGATATCATCCAGAATCAGCAGGATATCGTGCTTCTCGCACAGCTCCGACAGACCCTTGAGCCATTCGGCGCGGCAGGCGTTCAGACCGCCTTCGCCCTGAACCGCCTCAACGATCACAGCGGCCGGCAGTTCCACACCGGAGGAGCTGTCAGACAGCACCTTGTCCATGATGTTCAGGGTATCCACGTCCTCACCCAGGTAACCGTCATAGAACATGAAGTCCACGTGGCCCAGGGGTACACCCACACCACCCCTGTGATGCTCGTTACCGGTCGCGGCAACAGCACCGGCGGTTACGCCATGGAAACCGTTGGTGAAGGAAATGATGTTGGTACGACCTTTCACCTTACGGGCCAGCTTCATGGCCGCTTCCACACAGTTGGTACCGGTGGGGCCGGTGAACTGCATCTTGTAGTCCAGACCACGGGGATCAAGGATGTACTTCTTGTAGGATTCGATGAAGTCGTGCTTGGCGGTGGTGAACAGGTCCAGGCCCTGGCTCACGCCGTCCGCCTCGATGTACTCGAGCAGTGCCTTCTTCAGGATATCGTTGTTGTGGCCGTAGTTCAGGGAACCGGCGCCGGCCAGAAAATCCAGGTACTCCTTGCCATCCTCGGTGTACAGATGTGCGTTCTTGGCACGGTTGAAGATCACCGGAAACGCACGGCTGTATACACGTACTTCGGATTCAGTCGACTTGAAAATTTCCATTGTCTTGCCTCTTAGCATGTCAGGTTCGAGGTAGCTGCGCGGTGAGTTATCCGAGAAATGCAGATGCGGTCGCGATAGGCCACCGTGCGTTGTAAAGCCTTATGGCAGAGCTACCTCAGTGTGGTCCGCCGGCTAATCGAAATCACCGCTTTATAATCGGTCACAGCCCTGATGAAACCTCAGGGCCGATCCTGGACCGGGGCTCTCAGGCTGGCTTGGTGAAAGGCCCGATGCGCAGCAAAAACTCGGAATCATGCTGCCCGCCGAAATGGGTCTCTTTCTCGAAATGCTCGTGATAGGTGAGCTCGGCTCCCATGTCACGGGCGAATGAGCGGAACAGCGCCCAGGAGGCCTCGTTATCTTCGGTGATGGTCGTCTCCATATGAGTGACCTTTTTGCATGCATCACGGGAAACGATTGCTTTCAGCATCCGCTTGGCGAGGCCCTGTCCACGACCTTTCTCGTGAACCGCCACCTGCCAGACAAACACGGTATCGGGCTGCTGGGGAGGGATGTATCCGGAGATAAAGCCGACCAGATCGCCTTCCTTCTCCGCGGCCACGCCGGTCTCGGCAAAATGGCTGCACTGCAACAGGTTGCAGTAAATCGAATTGGGGTCCAGCGGCGGGCACTCGGCCACCAGCTGGTGGAGCCTGAAGCCATCATCCTTCACCGGTGTGCGCAGCGTGATGGCGGTGGTATTTGATCCTTCTGATGTCATAGCGTGATCAGTTCTCGGCAAAAAGTTAGTATTGAATTATATAGACCACAAAATATATTTCAAGTCGGCCCTGAAAGCTGCCCGCAGCAAGGCCCCGACTCATTCTTTCAGAATAGACCTAATTAAAGCATTCTACCGTGACAAAATGGTTAAATAACGGAGTGCAAAATCACATCGTCAGCACTCCAGGAGGTGTCATTCAAGATCCGGTTCCGGTTGCACCAACAAAACCTTTAGGCCTCCAAATATCAGGCATCGATACCTTGACGGCAGTGGCAATCGCCACTCAATACCCAGCGGGACTCCTGGCACAGCTGCCGCGGCAGAGTACCGATACGCCAACGGACAGCTCCGGCCTTCGGTCATACTCTCAGGCCTCTCCCACTGCCATTGAACGCCCGGCAAGCCGCCGGAGCAGTATAGGGACAAAGAAACCAGCGGAACAGATCAAAAAACCGTAGGCGTTCACGCCCAGCAGCATCGCGCATTTTCCCTCGCCAATAGCCCAGCTTGACGGCATCAGGCCCAATGCCAACAGCAACCCCAGGCCCAGTCCGGTCCAGAAACTAAGATGAAAGCTCCAGGGCGACCAGCGGGTAAAGCCATAGAACAGGAACACCGGCGCCAGGCCCATCACCATGGTGCCGGAAATGGTGGTGGCCTTGAGGATATCGGTGCCGGCAAACATCGGCAGGTTGCCCGCGAAAGCGAAGATAATCATTACCACCGCCCCCACGCGAATACTGGGGAGGCGATCCTGAGCCCGCCGCGCAAGCCTCGGCAGATCAACCGCCAGGGATTTCGCCAATGAGGTGAAGGTTGAATCCAGCGTCGAGCCCGCTGACGTCATCATCACCACACTCATAAAGAACAACGCCGCCAGCCCCAGGGACTGACCCACCGCCGCCGGCGCATTGCCCATAACCTCAATACCGTTCAGCCGTGCATGAACCCCGACCAGGCTGAAGATAAACACCGCCACAAAGCCCAGCAGCCCGGCGACCACAAAACTCCTGAGCATGGTCTTTTCCTTGTTCACAAAACCCCGGTCGGTCAGCACAGGATCGTGGAACGGATAGCTGAACATCTGCAGCAACGCCACCAGAAGCAGATCAAAGCCGGCATCGAGCCTGAACTCGCCGTTGCTCAGCAGGGCGCTGGTGTCGTTGGCCGGGATAATCAGGAACAGCACTGCGCCAACAAAGAACACAAACACGAACGCCTGAATCACATCGGTAAAGATTGACGACCGCAAACCGCCTTTCAGGCTGTAGGCCAGGGTAAACACCGTGAACAGCATCGCCGCCGTGTAATACTGCCACTCGCCCGGCAACCCGAAATAACCACCGACCACGGCGGTGTTGCTCCAGACCTCGTTGTATAACCGGATCAGAATCGCCGCCGCAAACGCCAGCGCCGCAAACCGCCCGAACCGGGAGGTCAGAAAATCCTGGAGGCTGCGGGCGCCGGTCTGCGTCCGGATCAGGTAGATGATGTAACCGGCCACGGGAATCGACAGCCAGTAACTGGCGTATGCCAGCCCGCCGGTCACGCCATAGGCGGCACCAAGGTTCGCCGCGTTGGTGACTGACTTGGCGAAGATCCAGCTGATGAAAATACTCGCCGTCAGTGACCACTGACCCACCGGGTTACCCTGATCATCGGCGCCCTTATAAAACGAATTCGCGTTCTTGCTCTTCGGCGACAGCAGGTACATCACCACGCCGTAGACCAGCAGAAATCCCCAGAACAGCGAGGCCTCTGTGAAGTTCATGTTCTCGTTCCTTGTTCTTTGTTCCGGGGCTTTTCCCGGGGTTTCTGGTTTGTGGTGCCTTTCGGGGCAGGCCGGTAAGGGGTTCAAAAAAACGCCCGTGAACCCGTCCATGGGGGGCTTGGTCGCGCCGTCCCTGGCGCTCCACATTTTTTGAACCCCCTGCCGGCCTGCCCCTCATTCAATCTCCGAACTGACCTCCCCGGAGAAGGAGATAGTCAGTAGACCTCCCTGACGGCCTGACGGTTCTTTTCATCAGCTCTTTGTTTCGATCTTTTCTTCCCACCCAACAAACGAATAGCAAAGCCATATCCGCGGTCTGGGGGTGAGGTTATTTTCCCGCCAGGAAAAAGATGTCTGAGCGAAGCGAGTTGTTTTTCCCAAGGGAAAATAACCTCACCTCCCAGGGCGCCAATGACCAGCTATCAGTCTTGCAAACGACGACACCGAAAACTAAGCAGGCGCGGAACAACTCGCACCGAATCGGTAACAGGAAAAACACCGGTGATGCCGCAACATAATGCGCTCATCCATACTCTCGGCCAGGGTACCCCCGAGGTCATACTGCGGATCATCATCCACCAGCGTGCAGGCATAGACCCGCACCGCATTGCCCTTCTTCACCAGCATCCGGGTATAGGTACACATGAAGTGCGGCCGCGACTCCCTGGTCGGATACTTCTCCATACAGGTCTCGGTAATCTCCGGGCTGCCGTCTTCCGAACCGGGTGTACCCAGATCCGGGAAGGCGGTGAAGGCCAGGTCTTCGGGGATCTGCCAGTCGCGGAAGATGTCGCGGAAGGCAGCTTCCACGTCAGAGGGGATTTCCCCCGGGTCGGTCTGGCGGGCAATGGACACTTTGAATCCCTGATCGATGAGCCATTTGATGCCCTCCAATGCCCGGTCGAAGCTTCCTTCACCGCGATCCTTGTCGTGGCGCTCACGGTCCGGGAAGTCCAGGCTGACCCGGAAGTGGATCGGGTAGGGGTTTTCCAGCAATGGCAGCACCTGGTGCCGGCGCTTGAGCAGAGGCTCGGTGGCATTGGTGAGCACGAAACAGGGCCGGTGCTGGCTGGCGTAATCCAGGATGTTGACGAAATCCCGGATCACAAAGGGCTCACCGCCGGTAAAGGAAAACTGTTCCACGCCCATGTCGATAGCCTCGTGGATAAATGGCTTCACATCGCTCAGTTTCATGCCAGGAATGCGGCCATCGCCGGGGTGAGAGCCTTCGAGGCAAAACGGGCAGGCCAGGTTGCAGGCGGTGCCGGTATGGATCCACAGCTCTGTCAGCTTGTCCGCGTCGATGTAACCCCGGGGATCACCGTTGCGGGTGTGGGTCCAGCTATCGCGGGCCCGGGGTTCCAGGACTTCCACGGCCGGAATACGTGTACTGCGGGCCAGTCTGGTTTGAGTCAGGGGCATGGATGCTCCTCGGTTGATCAAAACTTGCAGCCACAGACAGGGGCGAGGCTGTTTTGTTACAGCCATCGCCCCATTTTTTCAGCCTGTGGTCACTTCTTTGTGTTTTACTTGCTGGCCTCGGCCCTTGCCTCGGCGCCAGCCATGGAGCTTCTCCAGCAGTTTCAGGATACCTTCGGGCGCATGGGCCCGCTTCCATTCACCGGCCGCGTACTTGGCTGACTCGTTCCAGGTCGGGTACGGGTGGATGGTACCCAGGATTTTGTTCAGGCCCAGGCCATGTTTCATCGCCAGGGTGAATTCCGCAAGGATCTCGCCGCCATGGGCACCCACCACCACGGCACCGAGTATCTTGTCCTTACCCGGAGGCGTGAGCACCTTGATAAAGCCATAGTCCTCGCTCTCGGCTATCGCCCGGTCCAGGTCATCCAGACCATATCGGGTGACCTCATAGGCCACGCCCTGCGCCTTGGCCTCGGCTTCACTCAGCCCCACCCGCGCGACTTCTGGCGAGGTAAATGTGACCCAGGGCATCACCCGGTAGTCCACCTTGAAGCGCTTGAACTGGCCGAATAGTCCGTTTACCGCCGCATACCAGGCCTGGTGGGCCGCCGCGTGGGTGAGCTGGTACGGGCCAGCCACATCGCCGCAGGCAAATACGTTCGGATAACGCAGGCTCATGTCTTCCTCTACCGGTACAGTTCCGTTCGGCAGGGTATCGATGCCAATCCGCTCCAGATTCAGGCCGGCGGTGTTGGCCGCACGGCCAACCGCGACGAGCACCTGGTCGAAAGGAATGCGTACCCGGTCGCCCTTGTGCTCACACCAGGCAACCTTTTCTCCCTCTTCTGTGCGGAACTCGACTGCCGCATGTTTCAACCGGACATCCACACCATCTGCCTGGAACTGCTTCAACACCAGCTCGGAGACATCCACATCCTCCTTGGCCAGCAGGCGCTCGCCCATTTCCACCTGGGTCACCTTGCTGCCCAGCCTGGCAAAAGCATGGGCCAGTTCCGAGCCAATCGGGCCACCGCCCAGCACCAGCAGACGTTCCGGCTGGTCCTGCAATTCCCAGAGATTATCCGAAGTCAGCGGCTGCATATCTTTTAGACCGGGAATCGGGGGTACCGCCGGTTTGCCGCCGGTGGCCATAACGATGCTGCGGGCGGTCAGGCGTTCGGTGCGGCCATCGTTGTGACGGACTTCAAGTTCCCAGGGCGACACAAAGCTGGCTTCGCCGGCAATGCAGTCCACAC
>JAXHUV010000159.1:0-5343 GCA_034189445.1 Pseudomonadota bacterium | reverse complement strand
CGCTCCTGAGAGTAAAGCCCGGGCGGCCGCCAGGATACGATTGTGGCTGGCGACCTCCCGGCCGGCGCCACCGGCGATATGGCCCCAGTCGGAGTTCAGCGGTGCCACATTAGCGCCTGGCATCCGTAGGCCATCCTCGCTGGCGTCCGCCTCTGTAAAGTAGAGGTCGGTGGTGCTTGGCATCATCTTGGTTGGCATGGCAATGGCGGAAAGCGCCGCCTCATAATCCTTTCGAAATACGGGGTTGTTGCTGATATCGCCCCTCTGCCAAGTGTTCAGCACGGTGAGCAGATCATTGGCGTCCTGGCCCAGATGGTCCTGTTCCCAGAACTGCAACAGGTCTTCAATGGAGCTGAAACCCAGGTCCCGCCAGAGTTCGTGACGGAAGAACGCCTGGGAATAGGCCCAGCCGGCATAAACCCGGCCGAAGGCCCGGAGTCCGCGCTCGGGTGGTGTCCGGTAGCGGCCACTCTCAAAGGTGTGGTCGCAGGTCAGGGCCGCTTTTACACCCTCCAGAAATACCCGGTTATGGGGATAGCATCGAGCAGTGCAGCAGGTGGCCAGCACCGCGCGCACTTGCTCCGGGTATAGGCAGCCCCACTGAAGCGCCTGCATGCCCCCCATCGACCAGCCCATCGCCAAAGCAATGCTGGCGTCTCCAAAGACCTCCCTCACCAAACGTTTTTGCAGCATCACGTTGTCGTACAGGGACACGGCAGGAAAGCCGGGGCCGCCCTGTTCTCCGGAGGTGTTAGAGGGTGAGGATGATTCACCGGCCCCTAATAAAGCGGGAATCACAATGCAGTATCGGTCCGGATCCAGTGGGCTGTTGCGCCCAACCCACGGGTGATTACCCGCCGCTGCACCACCATAGTACGTGGGCAGCAGAATCAGGTTGTCTTTTGGTGCGTTCAGCTCGCCGATCCGGTGGTACCGCAATCGTGCGGAGTACAGCGTTTCGCCGGAGGCCAGAGCCAGGACGCCCGCTTCATAATCCTCTACAAGCCATTGCTTCGCCGACATTTTGTCCTCTCTTCCGGACCGAAAAGATCGCCCGGGATTTCTCACTTTCGTCACTTACATACACTATGGCATGTATGTTGAATGGCAAAAACAAAGAAAGAAACGTGCCAGAACCCAAACTGATTGCCCGCATGACGGGCCGGAGAGAAAACAGGATGACGGAATTGACCAACACCCAGGCCCTGAAAGAGAAGCTCAGTGATGCGGGCGTGAAGTACGCCATCGCCAGCTACGTGGACATGCACGGTGTGACCAAAGGCAAGTTCGTGCCCGTGGCTCACCTGGGGCAGATGATGGAAGGTTCGGAGCTGTACACCGGAGCTGCCCTGGATGGCGTGCCCCAGGATATCTCCGACGACGAGGTTGCCTCCATGCCGGACCCCAATGGCCTGGCGATCTGTCCCTGGAATCGCCAGCTGGCGTGGTTCCCGGGCAACCTGTTCCTGAACGGCGAACCGTTTGAGGCCTGCTCCCGGAATATTCTCCGGCGTCAGCTGGCTGCCGCTGCTGATATGGGGTATCGCTTCAACCTGGGTATTGAGACCGAGTTTTTCCTGTTCCGGGACACCGAGGACGGCGGCTTTGCGCCCCTGAGCGACCGGGACACTCTGGGCAAGCCCTGTTATGACCCCCGCACCCTCATGGACAACCTCCCGATCATGGATGAGCTGGTGGATGCCATGAACGAGTTGGGCTGGGACGTCTATTCTTTCGATCACGAAGACGCCAACGGCCAGTTCGAGACTGATTTCAAATACGCCGACGCCCTGACCATGGCCGACCGCCTGGTGTTCTTCCGTATGATGGCCAACGAGATTGCCCGCAAACATGGCGCTTTCGCCAGCTTCATGCCCAAGCCCTTCGCCGACCGCACCGGCAGCGGTGCCCACTACAATATGTCGCTGGCGGATATCAAAACCGGCGAGAACCTGTTCGAGCCGAAAGGCGACGACTTGCACAACTGCGGCATCAGCAAGATCGCCTACCATTTTATCGCCGGTATGCTGAAACACGGCGCTGCCATCAGTGCCGTGATCGCGCCTACGGTAAATAGTTACAAGCGCCTGGTGCGCCAGGGCAGCATGTCCGGCTCCACTTGGGCGCCGGTGTTCATGTGCTACGGCTCCAACAACCGTACTAACATGATCCGCATCCCTGGCATGGGCGGACGTATTGAATGCCGGGCCGCGGACATCGCGTGCAATCCCTACCTCGGCAGTGCCCTGATTCTCGCGGCCGGCCTGGAGGGCATTCGCGAAGGCCTGGATGCCGGCGCGCCTCACCACGAGAACATGTACAACTACAGCGATGCGGAAATCGCCGAGCAGGGCATCGAATACCTGCCGCGCAATCTGGGAGAAGCGGTGGAAGCCTTCGAGGCCGATCCACTGGCGAAAGAGGTTTTCGGGGAAGCCATGTTCCACAGCTTTGTCGAATACAAGAAAGGGGAGTGGGAGAGCTACCAGAACCATGTGTCGTCCTGGGAAATCGACCGTTACCTGAAAATGTTCTGAACCTGGCAGCAGCAAGAAACGGATGGCAGCACCCGGTGGATCACGGCATAGTGTGGGTGAGTGGAGAGACGGATAAACAGGACCCGAACCATGCCCAGATTACAGCACCACCCGCAGCTATCGGTTTCTGGAAGCGCCGAGACCGCAACCCCGGTTGCCGACCGGATGGTGG
This sequence comes from Pseudomonadota bacterium, assembly GCA_034189445.1. Taxonomy (GTDB): domain Bacteria; phylum Pseudomonadota; class Gammaproteobacteria; order Pseudomonadales; family Oleiphilaceae; genus Marinobacter. Next base: position 2,634 of record JAXHUV010000159.1, on the reverse strand, counting down.
CCCTGGCCCGCTACATCGAGGCGCGTCCCGATGAGCCGCTCAGGCTGGCCGATCTCGCAGAGGTTGCCGGGCTGTCCGTCTCCCACCTGCAAAGGTCGTTCAAGGACACCTTAGGCGTATCGCCCAAGGCCTATCAGGATGCCCTGCGGATGCGCGCGTTCAAACAGTCGCTGCGAACTGGCCAGGCCGTTACCGACGCCATCTACGATGCCGGCTTTGGCTCGGTCAGCCGGGTATATGGTAAGCCGGAACGACAGGTCGGTATGCCGCCGTCCCGTTACGGAAAGGGTGGCGAAGGCGAAACCATTGCCTTTTCCTGTCGGGAAACGTCTCTCGGCCTGTTGATGATGGCTGCCACCGATCAGGGCGTGTGTTTTGCCGAGTTCGGGGATGATGAAAAGGCATTGCTGGACAGGCTGCAGAAGGAGTTCCCGAAAGCCCGATTGAACCCTTCTGAAGCCAGTCAATCGCCAGAACTGGATGCCTGGATGCTCGCCCTGGATGACCACTTGAGCCAGAACAGGCCTCGCCCGGATGTACCCCTGGATATTCGCGGCACGGCGTTCCAGACAAGGGTCTGGAAACTCCTGCTAAACGTTCGTGAAGGCGAGGTGATCAGCTACACCGAACTGGCTCAACGACTGGGTGAACCCAAAGCCGTGCGCGCCGTGGCCTCAGCCTGTGGCCGAAACCGCATCGCCGTTCTGATTCCCTGCCACCGGGTATTACGCAGCGACGGTTCCCTCGGCGGCTACCGCTGGGGCCTGGAACGAAAAGCACAACTGCTTGAGAAAGAGCGCTCAGCCGCGACCGAGTAATACCCAGAACTGCCGCTGGAAAAACGCCGTTTCCTGTTGCAGTGAAAACAGCTTCGGCGCAAACAGCCAGGTCTGGGTAATGCCCATCAGATAGGTGTAACTCAGAAGCCCCAGATCCTCGGGAGCTTCCTGCGTACTGATCAGACCCCGCTCGGCGGCCTGTCTCACCAGGTCCCGGAACATGGCGATAATCGATCGGGTCAACGCCCGTTCCCGCTTCAGCGTCCGGCTCATGGCATCGGTGAGTTCGGTCTTGTTCAACAGAATCTCAAACGACTGACGATACTTGTGATCATTGGCCAGCAGGCCCAGCCAGCGCTCAATGAAATGGTCCATTGCTTCGATGGGGGTGTCGCGCATGCCGGAACACTCGGCGACCAGTGCTTCCAGCGGCTCCTGAGAGTAGGCGAGCACCGCCTCGTACAAGTCATCCTTGTTCTCGAAATGCCAGTAGATCGGCCCACGGCTGCAGCCGGCTTCCTTGGCAATCCGGCTCAGAGTCGTGAGTGAATAGCCATCCCGACTGAACAGCTTCAATGCGGCCTCAAGTACGGTCTGGCGGGTCTTCTCGGCATCTTCCTTGGTACGGCGCATCTGGTTCGTCTATTTAATCTGGCTTGGGAGTTTCGGGTTGGTGTGGGGGTGTCTTTCCAAAACACGCTCCTTGCGGCACATCCATGTGACGCTTGGGCTCCGCCATCCATGGCTCCGCACAGTTTTGGAAAGGCACCCCCACACCAACCCTCCCGCGAAGTTTAAATAAATATGGGCACGAATGTTCGTGCCCATTATTCTATTGACTGAGATACGGCTCGTTTAAATCTCGCCGTCCGCCGCCATCTGCATGTAGCTGTCGTTAAACCGCAGCTTCACATTGCTGCTATCCCCCATGACCGAACCATCCGGAAACTCGATACCCACAAAATCCGGGCTCATGGCGCCCTGGCCAAGCAGACCCTTCTCGAACGAGAACTGGCGAACACTGTCCATCGCCTCGTGGGCTTCATCGCTACGGATAAACCCCACGGAGTTTTCCGGCTTCCAAAACATTTTCATGCCGGCCAACTGGGCTTCGTAACCAGCCTGATCGGTGCCCGAAAGCTCACCCAGGAAGGCCCTGGCTTCCTCACCTTCCGCACTGTCCGAAGCCAGAATACTCATGGTCTCATACCAGGCACCAACGAGCGCCTTACCCAGTTTCGGGTTATCTCCCAGCGTTTCCGTGTTCACCAGTGTCAGATCCTTGATATGGCCCGGAATCTGGCTGGAATCGAACAGCTTGGTGGCACCCGGGTAGGCCTCCACTTCGGCGAGCAGCGGGTTCCAGGTTGCCACATGGCGAACATCATCCGTCTGGAACGCCGAGACCAGGTCGGCATCGGAAATGTTCACAACGCTGATGTCCCGCTCTTCCAGTCCAACCGTGTTCAGCGCCCGGACCAGCAGGTAATGAGAAACGGACAGCTCAACAAGGTGCACGGTCTCGCCTTCCAGATCGGCAATGGATTTTGCGTCCTTGGACACCAGACCATCGTTACCGTTGGAATAGTCGCCCACAATCAGCGCCGTGGTATCCACCCCGGAAGCGGCCGGAATCGACAGGCCGTCCATGCTGGTGGCCACCACGCCGTCAAACTGGCCGGCAGTGTACTGGTTGATGGATTCGATGTAGTCGTTCACCTGCACGATATCCACCTCGATATCGTACTTGTCCGCCCACTTCTTCATGATTCCGTAGTCTTCGGCATACTGCCAGGGCACCCAGCCGGCGTAGATGGTCCAGGCGATGCTGAAGGAATCCTTTTCCTGGGCGAGG
>JAXHUV010000158.1:0-5344 GCA_034189445.1 Pseudomonadota bacterium | reverse complement strand
CCGGGCTCCAATCGGTGATCGTCACCAACTGCCACCCGGATCCCCTGTCCCTCAAGCTTCAGCGAACCGGCCTTGATGCCCGGGTGGATGCCATTGTCTCCAGTCACCAATTGGGCAAGCCCAAGGAAGATCCGTCGTTCTGGCATGATCTCCAGCGCCTGACACCCTATCAGGCTGAAAACACCCTGATGATCGATGACAGTTTCCCGGTTCTGGAAAGTGCCCTTGCCGCCGGTATTAGCCAATGCCTCGCGGTGCTGGCACCGGACAGCCAGCAAGAGGCCCGGCAACGACACCCGGGAATCCCCTGCATCCATCACTTCGACGAAGTTCTCCCGGCCCTTCGCCAACGATCGCCCCTGCCATCGGGCCGATGACAGAGTTATAATTGACGGACAAGCCCATCAAGTGAGGAGACATGACGGCATCAACCTCTGACGACCAGCGTATAAGGCTCGATAAATGGCTCTGGGCGGCCCGCTTCTATAAGACCCGTTCCCTGGCCAAGGAAGCAATCGAGGGTGGCAAGGTTCATTACAACAGCCAGCGCTGCAAACCCGGCAAGCTGGTGGAGGCCGGCGCAAAGCTGACGTTGCGCCTGGGCTGGCAGGAAAAAGTCGTTATTGTTGACGACATCAGCGGTCGGCGCCGCAGTGCGCCTGAAGCTCAAAAGCTCTACCACGAAACGGAAGAGAGCGTTAAGAAACGTGAGGAAATGGCCTGGCAGCGCAAAACCATGCAGGCAGCGCAACTTCCTCCGGCCAGGCGGCCCACAAAGAAAGACCGGAGAGATATTCAGCGCTTCCGTGACCAGAACGGCCTCTGAGGCCTTTATTACAATCCCCACCCTCAGTCGACGTGCAAAAATAGACTGGCGTCCAGCATTCAGGAGACACACCATGGCATCCCGCGACCAGTTCCAGCGCTTTATTTTTGAACACAGCCAGGTGCGGGGGGCCTGGGTGCGACTGGCTGACAGTTATCAGGAAATCAGCAGCCAGGCGCCCTACCCGGACACCGTCCGGGAACTCCTGGGGCAAGCTCTGGTGGCGAGTATTCTGATGAGCAGTAGCCTCAAGTTTGAAGGCACGCTGTCGGTTCAGGCCCAGGGGGACGGCCCATTACGCACACTGATGGCCGAGTGCAGCCACGACCGACATATCCGTGGCCTGGCCCGTTTTGATGAGCAGGCAGTCAGAGAAGACAGCTTCAATGACCTGCTCGGTGAGGGCCACATGGCCATTACCATTACGCCACACCGAGGCAATCGCTATCAGGGCGTTGTGCCCCGGGATCAGGACACGCTTGGCGGCTGTCTTGAGGAATACTTCGACCGCTCGGAACAGATTCCCACCAGCCTGTTCCTGTTTGCCGATGAAAACGGCGCAGCCGGGCTGATGCTCCAGCGCCTGCCGGGCGCAACGGAAGGGGACGAAGACCTCTGGGACCGGGTAAACCATCTGGCCCGGACAGTGGCAGCCGGTGAGTTGCTCGAGCTGGACAGTGATACCCTGCTCCATCGCCTGTTCCACGAAGAAACCGTGCGGCTGTTTGACGCCGAACCGGTCGCCTTCCGGTGCGGCTGCTCCAGAGAGCGCACGCTCGGCGCACTGGAAGCCATTGGCCGCGAAGAGTGCTATAGCATTCTGGAGGAGCAGGGCTCCATCGAAATGGACTGCCAGTTCTGCCACGCCCACTATCACTTCGATAAAAACGATATTGATCATCTTTTCACCGGTCACACGCTCCACTAGACAGGCTGCTAAAAACAGGTTCGATTAACCGGGAAACCGCTGATAACAAGGCTTCCCGGGCAGTCGATTTTTACCGGCGTCTCTGGCATAATGACGTACCTGCATTGACCCGATTGCCCGGGTTCCCGTCACTTTTTTATTAGAGGCGGCCTGGGCAATCACTAAGACATCCCGAGGGCGAGGTCGAAGTGAGCAACACTTATAATGATCTGAGTACAGCACGACTGGTTGAGGTGGCACTGGCACGTAACGAAGGCCAACTGGCATCCAACGGTTCCCTGGTGGTAAAAACCGGTGACCGCACAGGCCGGTCTCCCAAGGACCGCTATTTTGTTGAGGAGCCGAGCACCTCGGACGATATCAACTGGGGCCCGATCAACCGTCCTTTCGACGCCGAAAAATTCGACGCCCTCTGGGACCGTGTGGAAGCCTACATCGCCGAAAAAGACCAATTCGTGTCGCACGTTCATATCGGTTCCGATCCGGAACATTATCTGCCGGTCAAAATGACCACCGAAACCGCCTGGCAGAATCTGTTCGGCCGCAACCTGTTCATTCGCCCGGAGAACTACAATCCCGCCGGCAAACAGGAATGGCAGATTCTGAACGCCGCTAACTTCGAATGCGTTCCCGGGCGTGATGGCACCAACAGCGACGGCTGCGTGATCATCAACTTTGCCAGGCGCAAGGTTCTACTGGCAGGCATGCACTATGCCGGCGAAATGAAAAAGGCCATGTTCTCGGTTCAGAACTTCCTGCTGCCGGAAAAAGACGTGCTGCCCATGCACTGCGCTGCCAACGTCGGTGAAGATGGCGAAACCAGCCTGTTTTTCGGCCTGTCAGGCACTGGCAAGACCACCCTCTCCGCCGACCCGCACCGTTATCTGATCGGTGATGACGAGCATGGCTGGGGCCCGGGCACCGTATTCAATATCGAAGGCGGCTGCTACGCCAAATGCATCGACCTGTCCCGGAAGAACGAACCGATCATCTGGGACGCCATCCGCTTTGGCGCCATTGTCGAAAACGTGACGATCGACCCGGAGACCCGTGAGCCGGATTACACCGATGTGTCCCTCACCGAAAACTCCCGCTGCGCCTACCCGCTTGAGCACGTTGAAAAACGTGTGATCGAGAACCGTGCCGGTGAGCCGTCTCACATCATATTCCTGACCTGCGACATGACCGGCGTTCTTCCACCCGTATCCATCCTGAGCCGCGAAGGCGCCGCTTACCACTTCCTGAGCGGCTATACCGCGCTGGTCGGTTCCACCGAAATGGGCTCTTCGTCCAGGCTGAAATCCACTTTCTCCACCTGCTTCGGAGCGCCCTTCTTCCCGCGCCCGGCCCGCGTTTACGCTGAACTGCTGATGAAGCGGGTGGACGAGTTTGGCAGCAAGGTCTTCCTGGTGAACACCGGTTGGTCCGGCGGCCCCTACGGCGAAGGCCGGCGGTTCAGCATTCCGACCACCCGAGCCATTATCGCCGCAATCCAGAATGGCGATCTGGACGACGTCGAAACCGAGTACCTGCCAACCCTGAACCTGGATGTGCCCAGGCATGTTCCGGGTGTGGATACCGAACTGCTGAACCCGCGCAACACCTGGGTAAGCCCGGACTACTATGATGGTAAAGCCCAGGAACTGATCAGCCAGTTTGTTGAAAACTTCAAGAAGTTCGACGTGGCGGATTCAATCGCCGCAGCTGGCCCCAGGCTGAGCTGAGGCCGGGGACTGGAGAAACAGTACAATAAAATAAAAGGAGTATCCGATGCGCAAGCCTGAACTCGCCGCGGCCATTGCCGACCGCACCGGCCTGACCCGGGACAAGGCCAGTGAAGTGATTACCGCGTTTACCGACCAGGTGTCGGCCGCCACCTCCCGGGGCGAGGATGTCACCCTGATCGGCTTTGGCACTTTTAATATCCGCAGCCGCGAGGCACGGGACGGACGCAACCCGCAAACCGGCGAGACCATTCGCATCCCCGCCAGCAAGACCGTGGGTTTCAAAGCCGGCAAGACTCTGAAAGACGAAATCGGTTAGCAGCCTGTCGGACTTAAGGCTGCTGGTACATTAGCCAGGGTCAGGTCGCTGGCTGGAACCAGGCCTTTCGGCCCTCACTCAGCGTGAGCCTGATGATGCCCGGCAGTTGGCGGTCGGTCACCGGGGCGTGGCGACCGGCCGAAACCAGCGTTTTCGAGTCCGGAGTCCAGAAGGCATCGGGATCGAACAGGCAAATATCGGCGGTTTCCCCCTCAGTGAGCCGCGCCGTCCGGCCAAGCACGGCGGCAGGACCAGTGGTCAGCGCCCGGATCAGGTCAGGCAGCGCCAGTTCATTCATTTCCACCAGCTCCAGACCCAGCGACAGCACAGTCTCGATGCTCGACAGGCCCGGCTCGGTGGCGGCCATGGGCGCCTGCTTGGCAGCGGTATCATGGGGCTGATGCTGGCTGACGATGGCATCAATCACGCCTTCCCGGACACCGGCAATCAGGGCCTTTCGGTCGCTCTCGCCGCGCAGTGGCGGCCGGACATGGAAGCGGCTGTCGAACCCGGCCAGGGCCTCCTCCGTGAACACCAGCTGGTGCATGGCCACATCGGCGGTTACCGCAATCCCGCGCTCCCGGGCATCCGCCAGCATTTCAACACTGCGGCCGCAGGACAACTGGCTCAGGTGCAAACGAACCCCGGTTTCCTCCGCCAGCAGCAGCATTTCCATGACCGCAGCCGTTTCCGCCACTTCAGGGATACCAAGCAGGCCCAGCCGTGAGGTCACCAGACCATCGTGAGCGTAGCCATCGGCGGCCAGGGCCTGGTTCTCGGGGCTGAACATCACCGTTAAACCAAAGGTCTGGGCATAAGCCATGCACCGGCGCAAAATGCGGGCATTGCGCACGCTGCGGGAGCCATTGCCCACTGCGACACAGCCTGCTGAGGCCAGGCCGGCCATATCGCTGAGCAGGTCGCCCTCAAGGCCCCGGGTAATGGCGCCAATGGGCAAAACCTGGATCGACGATCGGCTGGCAGCACCCTCACGGATCAGGTGGGTGACGGCACTGGAATCGTTCACCGGTGACGTCTCCGGCGAGGCGCACACCGTGGTGAAGCCGCCATGGGCCGCCGCGAGGGTTTCCGAGGCAATATTACCTTTCTGGCCATTGCCCGGCTCACGGAGGTTACAGCACAGGTCCACAAACCCCGGCGCGATCACGCCGTTTTCCGCGCTGATGGTCTCATCGGCTATTTCCCGGGCGGCGGCTTCGCCCATCGCGGCAATGCAACCATCCCGAATCAGCAGTGTGGTATTTCGCTGCTCTGGGCCCTGACCATCGAACAGTCGGCCTCCTGTGATTTTCAGACTGCTTCCGGATCTGTTGACACTGCTCATGCCTGGCCCCTCTCACTCAGTTTCTGCTGGCGTTCGGCCACCTGACCACCCATGGCCATGGACATCACCGCCATCCGGATAGCGATGCCGTTGGTGACCTGGTTCAGAATCACCGATTGCGGCCCGTCGGCCACCGCCGATTCAATTTCAACCCCCCGGTTTATCGGCCCCGGGTGCATAACGATACATTCCGGATGGGCCA
>JAXHUV010000157.1:0-5351 GCA_034189445.1 Pseudomonadota bacterium | reverse complement strand
ACCTGGGTATCGTAGTCGTAATCCAGGGTGTAACGCTGGCCGCGATAGTTCTGCGGGCCGGTCACCTTGGTCAGGTTGCCGTACTGATCGTAGGCAAAGTCGTACCGGGCCTCGCCCTCTTCCACCGTCTGGCGGATGGCCTTCACGTTGCCGGTGCCCGGCTCGATGTCGGAGAAGCGCTCACGGAGCAGACCGCCGGCACCGGTCACCCGGATGGACTCCGGCGCGCCCATGATCCAGGTGGATTCATCCCGGAAGTAGGTAATCTTCGCTTCCACGTCATCGGCGGCGCCGCTATCAGCTTCGTCGATCAGGTGGGTGACGTTGCCCACGTCGTCGTACTCGAGGTAGCGGACGCGGGTGGATTTGCCGGCAACGCGCTGGCCCTCGTAGAAGCGGGTGGTCTCTTCCGCAACCTGGGGGAAGATGGTAGCCGCTTTTATAGCGGGCAGCGCTTCCCTGGTGACGGTCTGATCACTGTGGATGTCGACAAACCGGTACGCCTTGATGGATTCGGTCCAGGGGTTGTCCTGGCCGTCGGTCATCTTGCTGTTTACCAGCAAGCCGCGCTCGTACACGCTGCCGTTCAGGTAGGTCTGGGTCACGCTGCGGCTGACTGGTGCTTCTGCCGGATTCTCTGCCTCGCTGTTATCCCGTTCTTCCACAGTTACAGTCTGGAAGCCGAAGAAGTCCCGCTCGCGGCGGTCGTAATAGCCGTTGGCATAGCTGAAGGTCTTGAGCAGGCTGTCTACACCATCGCCTTCAAAGCCGTCGTTCACCGTTACGCTGCTCAGCACCCAGCGGCTCTGGGGCATCTCGTAGGTGTTGCCCGTGCGCTCATAGTCCAGCTCGAAGCTGGCACCCAGGGGGCGCTGGACGGACTTGAGCAGGTTGGTGCGGCCGTGGGTGTTGAGCTTCACCCGCAGGTTGCCATCATTGGCGGAGCTCAGGAAATCCGGGTAGCCGTCACCGTTGATGTCGTTGAGGGAATGCTCCTCGCGGCTGATGCCTTCGCTCTTACTGAAGCCTTTGTTAACACACAGTTTGGCGACCGGGAGAAATGGCGGGAATGGGGTGCAGTAGGTTACTGCGATATTGCCGCCCTCTGTCACAGTCGCCGTCTGGTTGGTAACGTCCGCTCCCTGCCAGGGCACACTTGGCAGGAAGCCGCTTCCCGAGTTGATTGCAACGCTGATCGGGCCACTGCCGCTTGAATTGACAACATCGGGCAAGCCGTCGCCATTTACGTCGAATAGTTGACGCTGCGGAGAGGTTTCAGACCGGGACAGAGACAGGCCGCCTGCGATACTCATCACACCCAGATTAAAGCCCAGACTAAACCCTTCGTTGGTGCTTTCTCCCTTTCGGGTCACCGCTCCCCAATTTTCGGAGGCGGCGAAGCCATACCCCAGGTTAAGAGCAACTTTGCCATCACTGAAGATCCGGTCTGGTAGGCCGTCGCCATTGATATCGGTCCAGCCAACCTGTTCCTGATCCATGCTCTCACCCAGGTTGCCGGTGATTCCGACTGAGGGTGGCGAGTTAACATAAATAATCGTCATCCCACCGAAGATTCTCTCTTTCTGGGATTCGGAGCTACCAACAGACCCACCCGCGTTGAAAGACGTCGCTTGAGTTTTGCTCAATCGCGGGATCCCACCCAGCCCTTCCGGATGCACCGACGAGGCATTCAAACCACCATTCGCACGGGTGTATTGAATGAGCGATTCGCCTACGATGTCCGGGTAGCGGTCACCGTTCATATCCAGGAAATCCACCAGCGTTCGGGTTTCCCCTTTGGTCTCTCCGGCACCGCCACTGGCGCCAAAGGCCGACCCGCCAAGGGTTCTGCTCGTGTTCTTGCTATGAACCAATTTGATGATCGCACGGGCGCCGGCACCGGCCACCGGGTCAGGATCGCCCGGATTATCCAAGCCATAGCGCGAGCTACTCATCAGCCCCGGCTGGATGAAGCTGTCGACGTCGTACCCCTCCCAGCTTGCTTTACCAACGCCCGGAAACATCAATACGAGGCTCGCCGAAGACGCATCATAGCCGTTGGCGTCGAACTCCCGGTCCAGTTCATCGGGGTTGTCAATGTCCAAGAAGCCATCCGTCGAACGATTCTTCCCGGCGTTCGGGTCGAGGACCAACTTGGCTTCATCGATGGGCTGATCGGCCGCTTCACGATTGCCATTCCAGACAAACTGCCCCCATTGACGGAACATGGGGCCAAACCGGATATCATGCCGAACGGTGTAGAACCCACTAACGACTGAATTGACGACTGATCGGGCCCAGGAACCGCTGCCGGTTGTGTTGTTGTAGTAAATCAGGGTTTCAGAGGACCCGGCGCGGGCGGCCAGAGCCGGGTCGGGAGTGTGATATTCCAGCCAGTAGGTTTCACCCGGCATGACCGGGAAGCGCACTTCGGGCGAAGCGGGTTCCTGATTCGTGCTGCTGCCGTCTTCCTCTGGAACGTCTTCGGGTCGCAGCAGACGGCCGTCATAGACTTCGAGAATGGCCTTACGGATCAGGCGACCATCGCGCTTGACGGTGAACACCACCTCACCCTCGTTAGCATCGAAGGTGGCGCTCGGTATCACGACCGCTTCTACCGTCCCGTCGTCAGGCAGCGGCACGGAACGCACTGCGTTGTTGCTGAATGGAACCTCTACACTTTCAGGTATGGTTTCGGGAGCCGTGGCCGGAATGACCGTTGCGGCATACGGGGTAGCGGAGGGTATCGCAGGAATAACGATCTGCGCATTGCCGTTTTCATCGGTTACATTCACGTCGCTGTCGTTGGCCGCGACGTAGGTCAGGTTCGGCTCCCAGTGCACCGCATTCCAGTCTATCCTGGTGCTGGCTTCCATGCGGAAGGCAAAACGGTCTCCCTCGGCAACGTCCACAGTGCGATCCGGAGTGAACGTCCCTTCTGTGTTTGAGCCCAGCTCCTTTTCCCAGATAACCTTGCCGTTATGGGTGATTTCTGAAACGACTGCATCACTGGTTGCCAGCTTTTTCAGTGGCGCATCAATTCGAACCGTGCCGGCAATGGGCGCACTGACGGTCTGCCCAGGGTAAGCGACGGCTAGGAAATCAGCATCACTACGATAGTTATAAAGCGGCTTGTTGTTGGCGTCTTTGGTGGAGGGCACATCCAGGTAAAGAACCTCGGGCGTCCAGCGTACCTGATCGTAAAGACCATCGAATACAGACTGCACGCGGAAGAAAACAAGGTCACCACGATTCACCGCAACTCGGGACACCCCTGAGGGCGTTCTCTCTGTGTAATCGTCAGCCGCGATGTTGGCGGACCAAAGCGACGTGCCTCCGTGTTCGATGGCCACGACGACACCATCGGCGTCTTCATAATTCTGGCGATCTACTGACTCGTCTTCGACCAGTGCAACCTTCCCACTAATGGCAATGTGACCATCGTATGGGGCTTCCCAGACGCGCACCGTGTCGTGGAGAGGGTTATCGTCGATGCGACGCTCGTATTCTTGTGGGTCAAACGTTACCAGGCCGTCAGCATCGATATCTGCGCCACCCTCAATCGGGTTTGGGGTGTCGCCTGAGTCAGTCCGGAAGGTCGGCACACCGTCAACCAGGCGGTTAAAGTACACTCGCCCGCTGATAGCAATATCAATCAGGCCGTCGGCATTGGCATCGGTAAAGTAGGTCCGTGAGCTTGTGTAGGAATCGGTCTTTATAGAGCTGTAGGAGCCTGAGCCGCTGGTGCAGCCAATGACGGCCTGTTTGCCCCTGGCGGTGGAACTGGCGGTATCTTCATAGAAGCGGGAGGCGCCCACCACAGGGACGACGTCGCTGCTGAAACCGCCATCACTGGTACCCGGGCGGAATTGCATTCTGCCACCCTTGATGAATATCTTATCGGGCAGTCCGTCTCCGTTGATGTCCGCGAGCGCCAGCAACCCCTTACTGCTGGATTTTGTGGAGTTCTTGGTAACGCCGACTGTACTGCTCTTGCAGATCAGGTTGCCATCGTTGGGGCCAGCCGAAACCATGCTGCTACTGCCCCGGGATTTCGACTTGATACCACTGGTCGCACTGGCGACATCGTCAAACCCAGAGCGGTCAAGTGTTAACCCGGCCTGGATTCGATCATGAGTGTTGCGCCAGTCCTTTGACGCTGCAAGCGGTTCAAGCTTTCCTTCGGAATCAAGGATATCGCTGTAATAGCTGAAACTGTGGCCATTGAAGAACTCGCCTTTACTGTCCAGTTGGTTCATCTTGCTCAGCAAGGTGCGAGCGAAGGCGCCTTGCTCGTATTCGAAGGTATAGCTGCGAACCGGCTGGCCTTTGTAGGTAATGTCGATGCGTTTGAGCAGATCTGCAGTGACGCGTTTAAAGCCCAGGCGCGCATCGATGTTCACATCCTGGCGGCGATCGGTTGAGCTGTTGAAACCGCCTTGCTCCCGATCCCGGGTAAAGCTGACTGCATAGGCACCTTTCTGGCCCTTGTAACCGGTGTATTCGATACGGTCGGTATAGATCTGATAGCCGGCAACGCCACCCTTGCCGTCACCCAGACCGGAATCAGTCACCCGGGTGTTGTAGTAGCGGATTTCATTGCCATTGCTGTCGCGCACGAGCCGAAGCGCCCAGTGCCCGATGTTTCCGGAGGCTGTACGCAGGGTGTCATCAGCCTGTGGCCCATTGCGGGTATCGTCGCCGCCGTAGAAATAGTGGGTGCCGGACTTGTCGATTACCTCCCACCAGTAGTTGGTGGGATTGTCACCGTGGCGAATGATCTTCTGGAAACCGCCTTCGACCCGGGTGTGGAATACCTTTTCTGCAGAGCGCGCTGCCGGCTCGCCCACGTGGGCCATGGGGGTCAGTTGGCTGCCGTTCAGGAGATAGGTTTCGGTTTCCTTCTCTGCGTCGTAACGCGGCACGCCCCATCGGGTATCAATGGTGATCGCCTGGGTGCCCAGGTCCCAGCCGTGGCCCAGCCAGCTGTGGCCGCCACCGGAGCTGTACTGCACCGCCAGCTGTGGCTGCATGCCCTGGCGACCCGGTGGCACTTCGATCGGGTAGCTCAGGCGCGCATCGCCCATGTTGTTGGCCTGGGGTGGCTCGATCAGGTTGACCTTCGCGCCGGGGTCGGCGGCCTTGATGTCCTTGATCTGGGTCGGGTTGAACTGGGTGTTCTGTGGCGAATCCGGGATCTGGATCACCGCGTTGATCATGTCGGTGAAGTGGTCGGTCAGCGCCACCACTTCCTTCTTGCCCTTGTCGATGGACTTGCGCTCCAGTTCTTTCCACTGGCCGGCGTTCTCATCGAAATAGAAGGTGCGGATGTCGTCCTCGCTGAAGCCCGG
>JAXHUV010000156.1:0-5400 GCA_034189445.1 Pseudomonadota bacterium | reverse complement strand
CGAAACTCCCCTGGAAATCATATCGGGTGACGCGCTCCGCCGATGGGCGTCTGAGCACCCGGAGGCGTACCTGATCATTTATCAGGACCGGGATGAACGCACTCTGACAGATTCCGCCAGGGATGTTTTTCCTTATCGGGGAAAACGGGCACTCATTGTCTCTGCGAGGGATTGGCTGGAATACAAACGCTCAAACCCCGGGCAGTGAGATAGCGATTTTGAACCCTCCCAGAGTGTCTCCGGCCAGGATGTAACGATTACTGCCACCGCTCATCCGAGATCCATGGGCCTGGCTCTGCGGTTGTGATAAAGAAACGCGCCAATCAGCGATGCCAGAATAAACAGTACGATGCTCAACATCAGCTGATATTTGTCGGCGCTGCCGATGCCGGCGCCAGCTAATGCGAATACCAGCATTTGTGGCAGGTATCCGATCGCGCTGCCGACAATAAACGGCAGAAAGCGGATGCCGGAGCAGCCCGCCACAAGGTTGGTGGCCAGATTGCTGCCCACCGGCAGCATCCGGACCATGAGAACTTTAAGTAGTGTCTGCTCTTTGAACAGCTCGTCAAACCGCTGCATTCGATGACTGAAACGCCTTGCCAGAGAGCCCCGTAGCAGCCATCGTGCGAAGACAAAACAACCAGCGGCTCCGATGACGGTTGTCAGGGTTGCTAACAGGGTGCCATTGATGCCCCCGAGAGCAAAGCCGAAGACAAATGCCAGCAGCTGACGCGGCGCCCCGACCCCGGTAAATGTGGCGCCAGCCAGAGTGACGGCGAGGAAGCCCGTAACCCCGTGGCTGCGGAGGTAACCGGCCACCTGATTTTTGTCGGCCAAAAAATCCAGCCAACCGCCCTGGATCGCCAGGTAGCCGGCCAGTGCCAGTGCGGCAAATGCCAGCCAGCGGGACCAGTTCAGCATCTCAGGACCGCTCCGCGACCGAACCCGGGGATTCAGAGTCGACAATGCTGGCAATGATCGGGACACGGGTGCGGTGCAGCAGCCACATTACCCCAAGCAAATCGAGGATGCCGGCCCAGGCCCGGTTCCAGGCGTTGTACTTGGAGATGCCGCCAGTGCGAGGGCGGTGATTGACCGTCACGACCGAGATCTCGCCACCGATTCCCCGCACCAGGGCCGGCATGAATCGGTGAGCATGGTCAAACCATGGCAGTTTGATGAAAGTCGCCCGTGGGAACAGTTTGAGACCGCATCCGGTGTCCGGCACGCCGTCGTGCAAAAAGGTGCCGCGAACACGATTGGCCAGTCGCGACTGGAAACGCTTCCAAACGCTGTCCTTGCGGTTTTGCCGATAGCCGGCGATGCAGAAATCACTGGCTTTGATGGTATTCGCATTCTGTAGCAGGGCGGGAATGTCGGCTGGATCGTTCTGTCCGTCTCCGTCCATGGTGGCGATGAGTCGGCTGCGGGACTGCCGGATTCCGGTGGCCAGGGCGTTGCTTTGGCCGACACTCCGCTCGTGCCGGACCGCAACCAGCCGGCCCCTGACCGAATTGGCCGCACGCACGGCGGTTTCCAGGGTCTGGTCGCTGCTGCCATCATCAACCAGGATGACTTCAAACCCCGGGTAGTCCCGCATCACGGAGAAGATCTCCGAGATCAGGCCGGCGATGTTAGCCTGTTCGTCCTTGGCGGGAATCACCAGCGACAGCGTTTTTTCCTGACCCATATATACAATCTTCCTCGATTGCCGATATATTATGAGGGCAACAACCAACGTCACACCCCTTGAGGCAATTAGTATCCGGCATTTACCTTAAATCAACCTTAAAGTAAAACCAGGGCAGATCTATTGGGATTTGAGGGGCGGATTTATTTTTCGCATTCTCCCGAGCGCCGTCGGTTTTTACTTGAGCGCCCGATACTCCCCTTGCCGCTCCAGCATCCAGCCCGGATACTCCGCTGGCAGGCAGCTGACCTCATCCAGAGCGGCCAGTTCGTCCTCCGACAGGTGGATCTGTGTCGCCCGGATATTTTCCTGTAACTGATCCACGCGCTTTGCGCCCACAATGACGCTGGTCACGGCGTTCTGGTGCAGCAGCCAGGCAAGTGCAACCTGTGCCACACCAACGGGACTGCCGTTGATTTGCTTGCCTGCGGCGATCTCCCGCATCGTCGTGATAACCGCGCTGCCACGCTCCCGATTGACCGGCGGAAAATCAAATTTGGCGCGCCGGTTATCTTCAGAAACGTCCGATCCTTCATACTTACCGGATAGATAGCCCCCCGCCAGCGGGCTCCACACCATCAAGCCAATATTTTCGGACTCAAGCATGGGGATTACTTCCCGTTCGAGATCCCTGCCCACGAGCGTGTAGTAAGCCTGCAGGGAAAGAATCGGGCACAGGTGGCGGGCGCGGATAATGCCAACAGCTTTCATCACCTGCCAGGCCGCCCAGTTCGACAGACCGACGTAACGAACATGGCCGTGCTGCACCAGTGTGTTCAGAGCCTCCAGGGTCTCCTCGATGGGCGTGGCCGGGTCGAAACCGTGGATCTGGTACAAGTCGATGTAATCGGTTTGCAGGCGCAGCAGACTGGCCTTGCACTCATTCATGATATGGCCACGGGAGGCGCCACGGGCATTGGGGCCTTCGCCCATGGGGCCGAGCACCTTGGTAGCCAGTACGATATCTTCGCGGCGGACACCCAGGTTTTTCAAGGATTGGCCAACGATGCGTTCACTGGCACCACCACCGTACACATTGGCAGTGTCAATGAAATTGATGCCCGCCTCCAGAGCGGTCCTCATCAGCTCGTCAGCCTGCTCCTGCTGTAGCTGGCCAATCAGCCCCCACATGTCGTCACCACCGCCGAACGTCATGGTGCCCAGGCACAATTCCGATACAAACAGACCTGAGTTGCCCAGCGTGCGCAGGCGCAGAGGGGTATCATGGGTGGATTGGGGCAGGTTGGGCGTAGTCATAACCGATCACCTCTTGGTTGTGAAGAAGCCTGCGGATGCAGGATCTTGTGTCCATACTAGTATAGATACAGGCTGTTGGAGTAAAGAGGTCAGTGTCCAGTACTGCCTGATTGGCAGTACTAATTTGGTTCCACGTTCAAGACATTAAAAAGGACAATTCAGCGAAGATGAATAGCAACTACAAAATTGCGCTCCTGATCGACTGCGACAACGTCAGCCATCAGTCGATTGAAGGGGTCCTGCAGGAGCTGGCCAAGTATGGCGCCGTGAATGTACGCCACGCCCATGGCAACTGGAATGGCCCTCAGCTGGGTGGCTGGATTGAAAAGCTGCACGCGAATGCCATTCGGCCAGTCCAGCAGTTTGCCTACACCTCAGGCAAAAATGCTACCGACGCCTCCATGATCATCGATGCCATGGACCTGCTGTATAGCGGAAACGTCGACGCATTTGCCCTGATGACCAGCGACTCCGACTTCACCCCACTCGTCATGCGCATTCTCGAGGCTGGCCTACCCGTCTTTGGTTTTGGCGAGCGAAAAACACCCATGCCATTCGTCAACGCTTGCTCCCAATTCATCTACACAGAGAACCTGCGGGAAGAGATCGAGCAACAGGATGAAACAGTCAGTGGCGGCACCCGGAAACCAACCGTGGAAACCAAGTGGGGACGCAACCAGCTGCGGGGAGACACGGTTCTGGTTCGAACCCTGCGAACTGCAGTGGAACAAACGGCTGATGACGATGGCTGGGCGCATCTTGGCCGGGTTGGCCAGTACATTTCCAACAACAGTTCCTTCTCCCCCGTGAACTACGGGTACAAAAAGCTGAGTGACCTGATCCGGGCCAGTGAGTTATTTGAGATCAGCATTCGTGACAAAAACGTTTTGTACATCAAGAGCCCGTAAAAGGTATTCACCGAAAACCAGTGGTTGCCGTATTTGACTGGTGATGGGCATCAGAATCACATCCGGTCGGCCTTGCTGGTAAGTGGTATCGCTAATCACCACGGCAGGACGTTTCTTAATGGCTTGTAGATTGGTGGAGGGAAAACCCACCAGCACCACATCGCCAAATTTACTGGCTGTCGTAGATGGCATCGTCATCGTTATCCCATACCTCGTTGAATGCCGCTTCGGATGCCCGCACGGAATCCCGCCGCAAACGTTTGCCTTGATCCCGTTGACTTAAAAAATCGATAAAGCCCTCAACTTCCGCCAGTCGATCGGGCGAGAGCTGTTCCAGTTTTCCAGGACCTCCCTTTCAAGACCCTGAACGCCTTACGGAGCCGGGTAGAAGGTCAGGAAAAGCAGCGTACCACCGGTTTTGGCAACCAATCCGTCCGGCAGCTGGCCGGGCGAGTAAGGAAATCTGACTCTTCTGCTTACTTGAGTTCAAACCCCTGCTTCTTCAGAAACTCCCGCATATGGGGACGGAGTTTGTGGCTGAACAGGGGGGCCAGTTGCCGGGACCAGTCGGTGTCTTTGTTGCCGCCAGTGCGGGCCAGATAGTATTCGTTCATGGCCTCATCAAATTGCTGAACCAATTCCTGTTGCCGAGAGGCATCGTACTCATTTTCGAACAGCACGGCTTCCACCGGCAGACGGGGCTTGATTTCCGGGCTCTGCTCCGGGTGGCCCAGGCACATGCCGAACACCGGGTATACGTGGGTGGGCAGACCCAGTAGCTGGCTGACTTCGGTCGGGTTGTTGCGGATGCCTCCGATGTAACAGATGCCCAGTCCTTCGGATTCTGCGGCGATGGCGACATTCTGGGCCATCAGGCCGGTATCCACGGTGGCCACCAGTAGCTGTTCGGTCATGCCCCGGGTGACTTCGGCTCCGGCCCGCTCGGCGGCATCGGTGGGGCGTTTCATGTCGGCGCAGAACACCAGGAATTCCGCGCAGCTGGCGACGTAATCCTGGCCACCGGCCAGTTCAGCCAGCTTTTTTCGTTTACCCGGATCCGTTACCCGGATGACCGAACAGGCCTGGACGTGGCTGGAGGTGGCCGCGCACTGGCCCGCTTCAATCAGCGACCGCAACAGCTCCGGCGCAATGGGCCGGTCGCTGAACTTGCGGATGGAACAATGGCTTTTGAGTAGCTCGATGACCTGGTTCATGGTGCCTCCACAGTGTTGGTGATTCAGACTTTCTCGATCAGTGTGGCGATGCCCTGTCCCACACCTACGCACATGGTGCAGAGGCCATAGCGCCCCCCGCTGCGTTGTAACTGAAGGGCGGCGGTCATCAGCAGTCGCGCGCCGGACATGCCGAGCGGATGGCCCAGTGCGATGGCTCCACCGTTCGGATTGACCCGGGGATCATCATCGGCAATGCCCAGTTCGCGCAGTACCCCCAAGCCCTGTGCGGCGAAGGCTTCGTTCAGTTCGATAACATCGATACCGGTCAGCGGGATGCCCTGGCGCTCCAGCAGTTTGCGGACTGCCG
>JAXHUV010000155.1:0-5428 GCA_034189445.1 Pseudomonadota bacterium | reverse complement strand
ACCTCGGCCCTGTTTCGCCGAACCATCCAGATACGGCGGCGGAAACTGGTTTCAAACACAACATCAAGTTCGGCCAGGTTCACCCGATCCGCCAGGGGCGTATCCGCCAGCAGCCCGAGGTTCAGATCCGGTCCCGGCAGCGGCCATTCCCACTCCTGGCGGCAGTGGGCGCCGTTGACAAATTCTCCCCGGGTCTTGAGGGTCTGGATATATTCGTCGCCGGCCTGACGGACTCTCAGGGCAGCTTTCTGCCGGTTCAGTTCGGCCGCTGGTGTATCGAAATAGCGGTTGATGAGCAGTTTTTCACCGAGATATTCAGCGGCCCCGTCATCGGACAGCCAGGCCTGGACCTTTTGCTGGTCGGGCTCTGCAACCGTCAACTTGATCTCGATCTCTTCTGCCATTTCCGGTTTCCTTTGGGGTTTTGACTGAGCATACACAGAAAAACCGGCGGCCCGAAGGCCGCCGGTTTCAGACTACCTGATTAGCCGGTCAGCTGATCAGAAGTAGTAAACGGCACCGACAAGAGCCATGGTCTGCTCGTCGCCTCTCAGAACGTTGCCGGACGAGTCCTTGTTGCCATCCGGATCGTCATAGATGTCGCCATCCGCGCTGGAGAAGTAACCTTCCACGAAGACATACATGTTATCAGACAGGTTGTGCAGCGCCTGGACGCTGACCGTGTCATTCTTGTCGCCGGTCTTGTCATCATCATTGAGCTGATAAGACAGGGCGAACTGGTTGGCACCCAGGGTGTAAATCCCCATCACGCCGTACAGATCTGAAACCTCATCGCGAGTCTGGTACTCACCGGTCAGTTTCAGGTTATCCAGCGTGTAGGAAGCACGTACACCGTAGGTGTTTTCGTTGTTGAGGCTGGCGTCATTTCCGGAATAGTCACGTTTGCCATCATTGGAGTCCATGGCCACGGCCAGCTCGAGCGCGTCAACGTTGTAGATTGCCGCCAACTGGTACGGATATGACTTACCACCTTCATTGTTGTCGCCATTGATCTGCACGGCCGCACCCAGCTTCAAACCACCGAAGGAAGGCGACATGTATTGAACCAGATCACCTTCACCCGTGTCATAGTTGCCCTTGGTGTCAGGACCGTATTCGTAGAAATTATAGATCTGGTCGATGGCAGTTTCATATGTGGAGTCATCGGAACCGCCCCAGATTGTACCAAAGCGGTCGCTCTTTACACCGATGTAGGCTTCGTCAAAATCATTCAGACCACCATTATCAGCCTTGTCATTCGCATCGAACTCGAGCTCGGCCTTGAAGAAGCCGGTGATACCCGGAGCGATTTCGTGATCATGCTTGACGCCCAGGGTAGAGCCGTTATCAAAATTATCTATAGCAGAACCAGCACCATCAACGTTGGTATGGCTGATTGCATACTGAATGTTACCGTAAACCGTCGGCAAATTATTTTCCTTGGCCGCCGCAGCGCCAGAGAAGGTAGCTGCTGCGATGGCAGATGCGATAAGTGTCTTCTTCATGTTCATGTTGCGTCTTCCTTTTTTGAGTTAACCCAGGTCTTATCAACGGGTAATGAGCCCGATTTTTTTAAGCACCACCAGGCAGGCCGAATGGTGCCGATTCTCCATTATCCCTGTGCCACTTCATGATGACACCCAGATAACTTCTCTTTTTAATTTTAAACCTTCTTTTAATTTTAAGAATAATTTTAAAAACCTGCAGAGCTGCAGTTTTTATAGTTCAGCCAGTTACAGCACTTTCTTAAAGCACTGGGTGATGAATCTTTTTTAACACACAAAAACCTGATTTTGCAAATTTCAGATGAGGCATTTTTAGCCTGTTTGGCACCAGAAAGCCAACCCTTTATAGCCAGCCGCAATGTGCGCTTTTCTGCCCAATATGATACAAATACAAGGCCAACCGCCATTTTGTTCTTTTATTTCAGTCAACTAAAAATTGTAAAGTCTATCCAGGGCCAAATATCAAACTTTTCGGGTTATCCCGCGCACCATCAGCAAACACGCAACTATTCCGTTGCCCAGCCATGGTGCGACCGCCCATTTATGACAAGCCTGCAATCTCTAGCTTATGACAAGCCTGCAACTTCTAGCATAAACGTTACCGGGCCATCATTGATCAACTGTACCTTCATATCCGCCCCAAACCGCCCTTCCGAGACACGCTCAACCCCCAAGCGCTCTTTCGCCTCACGAACGAACTGGCGGTACAGGTGATTGGCAATGTCCGGCTTCGCTGCCAACGAAAACCCCGGGCGGGTTCCCGAGCGGGTATCGGCTGCAAGGGTAAACTGGGGGACAATGAGCAAATCGCCGCCGATGTCCTGCAGACTGCGGTTCATACGACCGTACTCGTCAGGGAAAATGCGATAGTTAAGAATTTTTCGGCACAGCTCCCTTGCCCCTGAAGCCCGGTCATCCCGCTCAACGCCTAGCAACAGCAGAATTCCACGACCGATGGCACCAACAGACTGGCCATCAACCGTAACACTGGCTTCCGATACTCTCTGGATAAGCCCTTTCATTCGCTTCCTGCAGACAGGGAAATTACGAATCGGCAAAAGTGTATCCCTGCCCCCGGGAAATCGCAACCCGGCCAACGCCTTTAACCCGACCCGCTTTCCGAATTTGGCCACCACTTTTTCAACAGCTTTTAATGTTACTTCTTGTTCGCGCGCTTGCGCTCATTTTCGGTCAGGAGCTTCTTGCGCAGCCGGATGGACTTCGGCGTTACTTCCACCAGCTCGTCGTCATCAATAAACTCAAGGGCCTGCTCAAGAGTGTGCTTGATGGGCGGCACCAGGGCGATGACCTCATCCTTGCCGGACGCACGCATGTTGTCGAGCTTCTTACCCTTGGTGGGGTTAACCACCAGGTCATTGTCACGGCTATGGATACCACACAGCTGACCTTCGTAGATTTCCTGCCCCGGGTCCAGAAACAGCTTGCCGCGGCTCTGCAGGGTTTCCAGTGAGTAGGTCAGGGCGGTACCCGTGGCCATGGACACGATGACGCCATTCTGGCGGCTGGTGACATCGCCAACCTTGACCGGGCCGTAGTGGCTGAAGGTGGAGGTCAGGATGCCAGTGCCTGAGGTCATGGTCAGGAAGGTGTTCCGGAAACCGATCAGACCACGGGCCGGGATGGTGTACTCAAGACGCATCCGGCCCTTGCCATCCGGCACCATGTTGGTCAGATCGCCCTTGCGCAGACCCATCTGCTCCATGATCGGACCCTGATGCTGCTCTTCAATGTCGACGATGACATTCTCATAGGGCTCCTGCTTCACGCCATCCACTTCCTTGATGACAACTTCCGGGCGACCGACGGCCAGCTCGAAGTTCTCGCGGCGCATGTTCTCGATCAACACTGACAGGTGCAATTCCCCCCGACCGGATACCTTGAACTTGTCCGCCGACTCGCCTTCTTCAACCCGCAGCGCTACGTTGTGCAACAGCTCTTTTTCCAGGCGCTCCTTGATGTTCCGGCTGGTAACATACTTGCCTTCCCTGCCGGCGAAAGGCGAATCATTCACCTGGAAGGTCATGGACACAGTCGGCTCATCGACCGTGAGTGGAGGCAGGGCCTCCACGCTGGCCTGGTCACACAGGGTGTCGGAAATGAACAGCTGATCCATGCCGCTGACACAGAGGATATCACCAGCCTGGGCCTCATCCACTTCAACGCGCTGCAAACCGGAGTGCCCCATGATCTTCAGGATACGACCATTGCGTTTCTTGCCATTGGCACCAATGGCGGTCACCGGCGAATTGGTTTTAATCTTGCCCCGCGCTATGCGGCCAATGCCGATCACGCCCAGAAAGCTGTTGTAGTCCAACTGGGAAATCTGCATCTGGAACGGGCCGTCCGGATCGACGCTGGGTGCCGGCACGTGATCAACGATCGCCTGGAACACGGCATTCATGTTGTCATCCAGGTTTTCATGATCCATCCCGGCAATGCCATTCAGGGCGCTGGCGAAGACAATCGGGAAATCCAGCTGCTCGTCGGTGGCACCCAGGTTGTCGAACAGATCAAACACCTGATCCACAACCCAGTCCGGACGGGCACCGGGGCGGTCAATCTTATTGACTACGACGATTGGGCGCAGGCCAGCGGCAAACGCCTTCTGGGTCACGAAACGGGTCTGGGGCATGGGGCCATCGATGGAATCGACCACCAGAAGCACGCAATCCACCATGCTCATTACCCGCTCAACCTCACCACCAAAATCAGCGTGGCCCGGCGTGTCTACGATATTGATATCGTAGCCATTCCATTTCAGGGCCGTATTCTTGGCCAGAATGGTAATGCCACGCTCTTTCTCCTGGTCGTTGGAATCCATGACCCGTTCACTATCGAGCTCCTTGCGCTCCAGGGTGCCGGATTGGCGCAAAAGCTGGTCAACGAGAGTGGTCTTACCATGGTCAACGTGGGCGATGATGGCGATATTACGAAGTTTTTCAATCACAAAAATAGTCCTGGGGCGTACATTCAAGATCCGAGAGGGTCGTTCGCAGGGGGCTCCGGCACATTCCATCTCAAATCCGAAAAATGAAAGGTGGCGTAGTATAGCGAAAAGTCTGTGTCGTTAATATGAAGAAAACCGCCTATTCCTTTAGCCCTTACAGGTCCTTTCGGTTTTACAGGAAGAGACCGCACTAAATCGGTGCACCTGCCCCATGGACGAACCAAAACAGTGCAGAAATTGAATGCAAGTTATCGTTGTGGTGCCACTGGCCTCCATTGAACACGCCCCAAACCCTAGCAGTTGCGCTGCTCTGGAGCATGCCCCCTAAAATTGGCAAACGCCTTGCTTTATCGAAATCAGCCGAAATTTACAGGTAAGGCGCAACGGCATTTGCTAAGCTGTGCGAACCTGAGAAGCAGATCGGAACCCGTTAGCCCGAGGGGGATCCGGCGCCACGAACATGTATACAGCCGCCTGTGCGGTATAACTTACGGAGCATGCACAATGTCCAAGACAGTTGATTTGATCAAAGAACACGAAGTCAAATGGGTTGACCTGCGCTTCACTGACAGCCGCGGTAAAGAGCAACACGTTACAATGCCTGCCACCGAAGTCGATGAAGACTTTTTCGCGGACGGCAAAATGTTTGACGGCTCCTCCATCGCGGGCTGGAAAGGCATCAACGAATCCGACATGATCCTGATGCCGGACGACGAGACCTCCGTACTCGATCCGTTCACCGAAGAAACCACCGTGAACATCACCTGCGATATCGTAGAGCCGTCTACCATGCAGGGTTATGAGCGCGACCCGCGTTCTGTTGCCCGCCGCGCGGAGGAATATCTCAAGTCCACCGGTATCGCAGACGGCGCGCTGTTTGGCCCGGAGCCGGAGTTCTTTGTCTTTGATTCGGTCAAGTGGAACGTGGGCATGGAGGGCGCGATGTACCACATCC
>JAXHUV010000154.1:0-5487 GCA_034189445.1 Pseudomonadota bacterium | reverse complement strand
CCGGTGACGGATTTCTGGCAAAGCGAACATTATGGCTGAAAATAACGAATCTCAAGTGGCTCCTGCCAAGAAGGGAAAACTGAAGCTGATCATCATGCTGGTTGTGGTGGTCATTCTGGCCATTGTACTGTCTGTGGTGGGTACCCTCTGGTTCCTCGGCGATGGCTTGCCGGGTATGGGCGATGACGAAGGCGAAGCGGCTGAAACCGCGGAGGAAACCTTCGTTCCCAGCAGCTACCACCTGATTGACAAGGCTGTGGTAACCACGGTTCAGGCGGAAGGCCGCCAGCGCTACGCCCAGGTTTATCTGGCGCTTGAGTCCACGGATGAACAGGCACTGGAAGCTGCCAAGTTACATATGCCCTTGATTCGAAGCCAGTTGGTAACGGTTCTTGGGAGCAGCGATTTCAATGAATTGCAGACGCCCGACGGGCGCAGCGGTCTTGCTGACCGGATGCTGACCACGGTAAACCAGGTGCTGGAGCAGGAAGGCGAACCCGCCATCAAGCGGGTGTTATTCAGAAATTTTGTTGTGCAATAGCGCCAGGTACTTCAGGGGCAGGACTACGTATGCAGGATTTGTTGTCACAGGATGAAATCGATGCACTTCTCCACGGGGTGGACGACGGTGACATTGATACCCATGAAGAGGCTGATGATACCGGCATAAAGTCCTACGATCTGGCCAGTCAGGACCGCATTGTCCGGGGCCGGATGCCGACCCTGGAAATGATCAACGAGCGGTTTGCCCGCTATACCCGCATCAGCCTGTTCAACCTGATGCGTCGGAACGCCGATGTGTCGACGGGTGGCGTTCAGATCATGAAATTCGGCGAGTACATCCACACCCTGTATGTGCCCACCAGTCTCAACCTGTGCAAAATCCGCCCGCTGCGCGGCACCTCGCTGTTCGTACTGGATGCCAGGCTGGTCTTCAAACTGGTGGATAATTTCTTCGGTGGGGAAGGGCGACACGCCAAGATCGAGGGCCGTGAGTTCACCCCGACCGAGACCCGCATTGTCCAGATGGTTCTGGATCAGGTGTTCCATGACATGAAGGAAGCCTGGCATGCCGTACTCAAGGTGGATTTCGAATACCTGAGCTCGGAAGTCAACCCGGCCATGGCCAATATCGTCAGCCCCAGTGAGGTGGTTGTGGTCAGCACTTTCCACATTGAACTCGACGGCGGCGGCGGCGAACTGCATTTTGCCTTGCCCTATTCCATGATCGAACCCATCCGCGACGTGCTCGATGCCGGGGTCCAGAGTGATATTGACGATGTCGACGAGCGCTGGGTAAACGCGCTTCAGGAAGACATCAAAGAGGTCGATGTACCGATCAACACCATGGTTTGTCGCCGTCGGATATCCTTACGGGACATTGCCAGGATGAAAGCCGGCGACATCATACCGGTGGAGATTCCTGAGCATCTGACTGTCACAGCCAACGGCATTCCCATCTACAAGGCAACGTTGGGAACCCGTGACGGGAAACTGGCACTGAGAATTCATGAACGGGCATCGTTGCCCAAGGTAAAGAAACGATTGAAGGTGGGGCGCAATGGCTGACGACGACAAGAAAGACGAGCAGGAACTCAGCGAAGATGAAAAGCTGGCTGCCGAGTGGGAAGCCGCCATGGAAGAGTCCGGTGACCAGGACGAAAATGAAAATAAGGATCAAAGTGAGGAGCAAGGTGAGGGCGAAGGAACCGCGGAGGCGGCAGAGGCCGGGGAGTCAGGGGGCGACGTTCAGACTGCTCCCATGGAGGAATTTGATACCGGAAGCGAACCCGCCCAGGACGGTGGCCCGGCTCCGGACATTGACGTTATCCTGGATATCCCGGTCACTATCTCAATGGAAGTAGGCAACACCCAGGTCCCGATACGGAACCTGCTGCAGCTCAACCAGGGCTCGGTTATCGAGCTGGATCGGCTGGCGGGTGAACCGCTGGACGTGCTGGTAAACGGTACCCTGATCGCCCACGGCGAAGTGGTGATGGTGAACGAGAAATTCGGCATTCGCCTCACCGATGTGATCAGCCCGGGCGAACGCATCAAGCGGTTGCAGAAATAATATGTGGTCGAAACTGACTGCGGCACTGGCGCTGCTTGTGATCAACCCCGCCTTTGCTCAGGAAACGGCAAGGACGGCCGCGCCTGATTCCCCGGTGAGAGCTCCGGACACCCTCGGCACCATTCTCAGCCTCGGGCTGGGTCTGCTGGCAGTGGTTGCCGTGATCTATGGCTGCGCCTGGATCATCCGCCGGATGAACGGCATGACCGGCATGAACAATAACGCCATCAAGGTGGTGTCGGTGATGGCCATCGGTACCCGGGAGCGTATCGCCCTGATCGAGGTGGGCGGCCAGCAGATCCTGTTGGGCATTACCCCATCGGCGATCCGGACTCTGCATGTGTTTGACGAACCGGTTGTCGAAGCCGGCGTCGCCGGTTCCGGTGATTTTGCCCGTCGCCTGCAGGGCATGATCGGTAAACCCTGGACCTCCCCGACAAGGAACGACTAGGCCCATGCTTGTTGCAACCATCAAGCGACTGCTGCCAGCCCTGATTGTATTGGTCAGCCTGGCCTGGGCACCCCTGGCTTTGGCTCAGGAGCCGTCCGGCATTCCCGGCATACCGGCGTTTACCGTGACTCCCGGCGAAGGCGGGCAGGAATATTCGGTAACCCTGCAGATCCTTGCGCTGATGACCGCGCTCACGTTTCTGCCGGCCATGCTGATGATGATGACCTCGTTTACCCGCATCATCATCGTGTTTGCCATCTTGCGTCAGGCGATTGGCCTGCAGTCGACGCCATCGAACCAGATTCTTCTGGGGCTGGCCCTGTTTCTCAGCATCTTCATCATGAAGCCGGTACTGGAGGAGGCCAACCGGGTCGCACTGCAACCCTACATGCAGGAAGAGGTAACCTCCCTGGAGGCGGTTAAGCTGGCCAGTGACCCCTTCCGAAAGTTCATGCTGGAACAGACTCGTGAGAGTGACCTGGGCCTGTTCATGCGAATCTCCGACGTAGAGTACGACACCCCGCAGGACGTATCCTTCTGGATACTGATGCCAGCATTCGTGACCAGTGAACTGAAAACCGCATTCCAGATCGGGTTTATCCTGTTCATCCCGTTCCTGATTATCGATATGGTGGTGGCCAGTGTTCTGATGGCCATGGGTATGATGATGCTGTCACCGATCATCATTTCCCTGCCGTTCAAGATCATGCTGTTTGTGCTGGTGGACGGCTGGGCCCTGATCATGGGTACACTTGCTGCCAGTTACGGAATATAGGAGGCTCCATGACTCCGGAAACCGTTATCGACATTCTGCGTGAAGCCTTGTGGCTTATTGTCCTCCTTGCCTCAGTCATTATCGGCCCCGGGCTGATTATCGGCCTGGTGGTCAGTACCTTTCAGGCAGCAACGCAAATCAACGAACAGACCCTGAGCTTCCTGCCCCGTCTGTTGGTCACGCTGATCGTTATCATCGTCTGGGGGCCCTGGATGCTGACGCAGCTGCTGGATCACGCCAACCGGCTCTTTAGCAACATCCCCTACCTGATCGGTTGACGGATGATACCGGCGGAGATCAGCGCGGACGTTATCGGCCAATGGGTGGGTCAGTACCTCTGGCCCCTGTTCCGCCTGGCCAGCTTCCTGATGGTGATCCCCATCTTCGGTACCCAGCTGGTGCCCGCTCGGATTCGCCTGGGGCTGGCCCTGCTAATGACCATCCTCATTGCGCCCATGATTCCGCCCGTGCCTCAGGTGGAAGCCCTGAGCGCCGATGCCGTGGTCATCACCCTTCAGCAGATCCTCATTGGCGTCGGCATCGGCTTCGCGCTCACCGCACTCTGGCAGCTGTTCGTTATCGCCGGCCAGATGATCGCCATGCAAATGGGCCTGGGGTTCGCCTCCATGGTTGATCCGGCCAACGGCGTTAACGTGCCCGTACTGGCTCAGATTTACACCATCACCATCACCCTGCTGTTTCTGGCCATGAACGGACATCTCGTTGCTTTCGAAGTCTTCATCGAAAGCTTCCGGACCCTGCCCATCGGCATGGCAGGCCTGGGCCAGGCGGGCGTCTGGGAGCTGGCCCACCGAATCAGCTGGATGTTCGCCTCCGCCATGCTCCTGGCGTTGCCGGCGGTGACTGCCGTGCTGATCGTCAACATCTCCTTCGGGGTTATGACCCGTGCCGCACCCCAGATGAACATCTTCGCCCTGGGTTTCCCGATTGGCCTGATTTTTGGATTGTTTGCCATATGGGTGCTGCACGCCAATTTTCTGCCGCACTTCGAGCAGTACACGAGAGAGACGTTTGATTTCATGCGGGGGCTGCAAGGTCAACCATAGGCAGCTGCGTGGTCGAGACGAAGAGAGGCTCCCCTTGAGGAGTTTGCTGACCCACCTGCCGACACTGCATAAGCCGGATTAAAAGAATGGCCGAAGAAAACGACAACAGTCAGGAAAAGACCGAAGAGGCCACCCCCCGAAGGCTGGAAAAAGCCAGGGAGGACGGCCAGACTGCCCGCTCCAAAGAGCTGGCCACCATGGCCGTGCTCCTGGCTGGCGCCGGTGGCATGCTCCTGTTCGGCGCCAGCCTGGGTGCCTCGCTTGAGGCCATCATGCGCAGCAGTTTCGTGATTGAGCGCTCCGCCATCTTTGATATGCGCCACATGAGCGTCCAGCTCATCGAATCCGCCAGGGAAGCCGCCTGGGCCCTCTCGCCTATTCTGGTTCTGCTACTGATTGCCGCCATCTTCGGCTCCATCGGCATCGGCGGCCTGCTGATCAGCGGCAAGGCCCTGGCACCGAAGCTCAACCGCATGGACCCGATCAAGGGCCTCGGCCGGATGTTCTCCCTGCGCTCCCTGATCGAACTGGTCAAGGCCATCGCCAAGGTCGGCCTGGTGATGGCCGTCGCTATCCTGATCCTGAACCTGCGTACTGAAGACCTGCTCAGTATTGCCGAAGAGCCTGCGATACCGGCGATGGAGCATGTTCTCTGGACCCTCGGCTGGAGCTTCTTTTTTCTTGCCAGTGCCACCATCATCATTGCCATGATCGACGTGCCTTTCCAGATTTACGATCACCAGAAAAAACTGCGCATGACCAAGCAGGAGGTGAAAGACGAGTACAAAGACACCGAGGGCAAGCCAGAGGTGAAAGGCAAGATTCGCCAGCTTCAGCGCGAAATGGCCCAGCGCCGGATGATGCAGGATGTGCCCACCGCGGATGTGGTGATCACCAACCCGACTCATTATGCGGTTGCCCTGAAGTACGACCAGAAGGCGATGGCCGCGCCGATTGTGGTGGCGAAGGGGGCCGATGAGATTGCCTTCAAGATCATGGAAATTGCCCGGGAAAATAAAGTCGAGCTCCTGCGAACACCGCCGCTGACCCGGGCGGTCTACCACAACACCGACATCGGCGAGGAGATACCCGATGGCCTCTACATGGCTATTGCCCAGGT
>JAXHUV010000153.1:0-5488 GCA_034189445.1 Pseudomonadota bacterium | reverse complement strand
TTCCTTACCAGTCCCTCGTTTCTAGTGTCCTGCACAAGTATGTCTCCGGCGGCCTCAAGGACATCTCTGCTAACAAGTCAGGCCAGCGGACGCGCTAATGCGCGCCGCTGCCTTCTGAGTTGAACTAGCCGCGCGAGCGCGGGAAGCGCGCCTGAGAGCTTTGCAGATTGTAGAACACTGAGTAGGGTTTTCAAGGATGAGGACGATACTACAATCCGTGGTGGCCCAAGGTTACCCGGCCCTGGCGGAGAAGACGTCTTTGCCACCACATGTTCACCGTGCGGCCAGGGCCATGGTAATGTGCCGCACGTCGGCGCTGGGCGGTCACATCCAGGGCTGTCCCGAGGGGCATGTTCAGAGAGTCTGGTACAACTCCTGCCGTCACCGCAGTTGCCCGCAATGCAACCGGGTCCAGCTTGAGCGCTGGCTGGAAGGCCAGAAGTCACGCCTGATCGATCACCCTCACCGCCATATGATTTTTACCCTGCCGCACGAACTGCACCCCTATTGGCGCCGCAATACCGATCAGATGACCCGCTGGTTGTTCCAGTCGGTCCGGGAAACGCTTCTGTGTTTTTTGAATGACCCGGCTTACCTGGGTGCCCAGCCCGGCATTCTGAGTGTCTTGCACACCTGGGGCCGGTCCCTCACCCTGCATCCCCATATTCACTGTGCCATCACCGAAGGTGGCCTGGATGACCGGGGTCAATGGCGCTTGCCCGTCAAGAACTGCTTCCTGCCGATTCGTGCGGTGATGTTCAAGTATCGGGGGCACTTTCTTGCCCAGTTGAAGAGCGCCGTGGATAGCGGAGAGTTGACGCTACCGAAGGGCGAGACATCGACGAGCAGCCACAACCTGTTTAACCGGTTGGGCCGCAAGCCCTGGAACGTGAACCTCCGTGAGCGGTACGACAATGCCGAAGGTGTGGTGGAATACCTGGCCCGCTACGTGCGGGGCGGGCCGATGCGACCCAGCCAGTTATCAAAGTTCCGGGCCGATCAGGACGATGTTCTGTTCCGTTACCATGCCCACCGGGACAATCCGGATGGCGGGCGAAAACGATGCCGGAAGGAACGCTTGAGTACGAGGGAGTTGGCCGGGCGGTTACTGCAGCATGTGCCTCGCAAGGGGCTGAACATTGTTCGCAGCTATGGGTTGTATGCGGTGGCCTGTCGGGGAAAGCTGGATCAGGCCCGGGCGGAAGTGGGACAAGCACCGGTCCGATCACCGAAGCCGGTTCAGTGGCAGGGGTATCTTGGTCGTATTCCCGGAAGCCAATCACAGACTCACTGTTCGGTCTGCGAGCGTCAATTGATGACCCTGGCCCCTATCGCAGCCTCGAGAGCACCGCCATGAATTCGCAGGGTTCAGGGATGACAAGGGGTAAGACCATGACAGAGATTGTCGGTGGGGAGCTTGTCTTGCCGGGTGCCTGGAAATACCGGAAAACCAGCCCCAAAACCGTTCCGTTGTGCTGTATGAATCCGGCCAAGGTTCTTCAATCCAGCCTGCATCAGAAAACCTTTCCACAGCCTCACGGCCAAATCCGCAAATCTGGCCTTTCAAATCCCCATAGGCTAGCCTGAAGCCTTGAGTGCGGACCAGTCCAACAAGCCGATGAACCGATCCACAGGAACCCGGTCGCGTGTTTGCCTTAATTTGGGCGTGACTGAGAATGCGCGGGCGGTGGACGGTTATCTATATCGTTAAATCGAAGGAGAAGACTCGATCATGCCGGTGCGTGAAGAGCAGTTCGAAAATCACAGCGTTCATACGGCGCTATCTCAGCTCGATTCCGCGCTGCAGGAAAAGAGCGCGAAAGAGCTTAGCGACGGCGCGATCGACAACCTTGATCGAATCCGGCAAGCGACGGCATTTATCCGAAGCAGGATGGACGTTGCAAGTCCCCTATTGACGCCAAGTAACCGACTCGACCAAATTCAAAAGTCCCTACAAGGCTGCCTCAACGAAATCAATCAGTTTAATAGCAATGGGAACGAGGGGCATCTATCAAATGCGTCAAACCAGATCGACGCTGGATTAAATAATGCCGCGGCATTAATTTCGCTAGAGCAGCCGGAGCCTTCTGTAAAGGCCAAGGATGCAGTTAGCTTTAAAACCCTCGCTGAAGAAGTCATTGCCTCCCTTCGTGATAAAGCGCAATCCGTTGAGGACCGTGCTGTCCAAATCGAATCAAGTCTTCATAATTTAGAGAAACGAAGCGAAGACCAAAACACACAGATCAACTCCATTCAGTCGACTCTTGACTCGAAACTTCAAGAACTCGAAAACCAGTTCGCGGCAGCGCAAACCGAGCGCACAAGTGAGTTTGAGACGCAAGCGGAACAAATCAAGAAAGAAGCCGATGATAGGTTATCGTCAATCTCTCAGACCGCCGACGAAACCCTAAGTGAAATATCCGATAAGAAGACGGAAGCGGAACGGATCGTCAACTTGATCGGGAATATCGGATTAACCGGCAATTTCAAGGGTGCGGTAGCGCGCGAGAAGCAGTCGGCCGATCGTATGCGACTGATTGCTCTAAGCTGCTTTATCGCGATGGTCGGGGTCGTACTGGGGACGTTATTCCTATCTGTCTCAAACGGATTCGATCCATGGCTTGCGTTATTTCGCCTCGGCGCGGCTCTCAGTTTGATTGTTCCGGCTGCTTACGCGGCGCGGGAGTCATCCCGGCATCGGACTCTGGAGAACAAGAATCGCCGCGCGGAACTGGAGCTCGCTAGTATCGATGCATATTTGGAAAGTTTGCCCGATGAAAAAAGAACCGAAATCAAAGCCAATCTGACGGACAAGTTTTTCGGGCAGTCTCCGGAAGACGAAAAGCCAGAAACCAATGTTTCGGCAGAATCGTTGGCCGGGTTACTGAAGGATGCGATAAATGCGCTCAGCAAGAGGTGATTTAACATTACGCTCAACGAGACTGGCTTACGCTTCGCTTCAGCCAGCACGTTAGCTATGCGTTAGAAGGCTATTATGGAAATACTCGAAATCATCAGAAGCGAATATCTTTCGATTATTTTTGGCGGCTTAGCAGGCGTGGGTACAGCGTGGCTGACGCAGCGAGTTTTAAACAAGAGAGGCGCGTTCAGCTACTTCGTAAACCACAACAAGGTAGGGATGTCGGCGGAAGATGAAATTTTTGGGAATGTTTCGGTTACATGGAACGGTAATCCAGTCAACCACCTTTACTTATCAACCATTGAACTAAAAAACGAAAGTCTCAACGATTACGAGAACGTGGTTATCCGCACCTATACCGATGACACCATCCTACTGACTGAATCAACGCAAATTCTTGATACTCCGAATATCATCGAATGGACAGATCATTATAAGAACCAGGTACGGGTAACAGATGGCGAGTCAGTGACCGATCACCAGCGAAAAATACATGGTGGTCAGAGGGAATACCTGATTCCTGTCTTCAATCGAGGACAGGTGGTTAAGATTAGCTATCTAAATGCTGCAAATTCGGAGTCGATGCCACACATTTGGTTGGCCGCAACGCTCAAAGGGGTGAAAGTAAAATTTCGGATACCCAAGCCGCAAATATTCGGAGTTCCCCAACCACAGGCATCAGCAGTTGGTACTGCACTGGGTCTTGTAGGGTTAGTTCCACTGGTTCTGCTAGTGGAAAGTTCTTGGATCGTTGGGCTGGTCGCAATCGTTTATGGAATTTGTGTGACGATTCCTGGGGCGTATGGGGTAAAACTATACCGTGTGCTGAGAGAAACCATCGGGGGATAGCACTTCTAACAAGTCGCGTCACACGGGTGGCCTTTTCTCCGCGTTGCTCCAAAAAGGCCACCGGTGCGCTCAGCGTTATATCTAAGGAGATTTCGGATGCCCTCCCGCATATCCGGACAAGATTTAATTCAGTTGAAGGATGCAGTCGTCCAAGATTTTGATTCTTCAAACTGGCGCGAGCTTGGCGCGCTCACGAATATGATTGATGAAGTCGAGAGGCATCCTCGCTTGTTGCGAAGCCTATCTTGGGGAGATCCTGACTACGATGGCTTGGCACTAACATTCTTGCGAAAGATGATTGGTCAAGAGGACGAAAATCTGGACACAGTCGTCAACTATATTCATAAAACTTGCGGCAATGCTGGCGAGAACGTCTCTAGCGAAGTAGCGCCCGGCCGAAAGATTGTTTTCTCGCCGGCAATATTTGATGTACCAAGCGCACCTATCGATGCGGATCTTGTTTCTGTCATGATGCCTTTCGATGCTTCGATGAGCGGTGTCTATGACGCGATTAAGTCGGCTGCAGACCTGGCGGGCTTCAAGTGTCAAAGGGCTGATAATATCTGGGATCATTCGACCGTAATCCAGGACGTTTTTTCTTTAATCTTTCAGTCCTATATAGTCGTTTGTGATTTTACGGGGAAAAACCCGAATGTCTTCTATGAGGCAGGTATTGCTCACACGCTAGGGAAACACGTCGTCCCTATTACCCAGTCAGAGCAAGATGTCCCCTTCGATTTGAGGCATCACCGTTTTGCCAAATACTTGAATAACGGTGAAGGGCTAGAAAGGTTGAAAGATGATCTAGCGAGTCGTTTTTCAACCTTGGCTACCAAACGGCCAGACTCCGGCTGGATATAACAATTCGCCGCACACGGATGTCCTTTACGCCGCTTCGCTCTGTAAAGACCACCGGTGGGCTCCGCGTTATGTTGCTTTTCTCAGACATCTTGCCTGCCCTCACGCGCTATTGTACACTTACGAGTACATAAAAGCGTACAGAGGTAGCTGCCATGTCAAGAGTTCGCGTCGACGAAGATATTCGCCCTCTGTCCGAGTTCCGGGCAGGAGTAGCCACATTTGTAAAGCAGATCCATGAAACCCGCCGCCCTATGGTACTGACACAGAGAGGTCGTGGCGTCGCAGTATTGGTGGATGTTCACGAGTACGAGAGGATGCAAGAGCGCCTTGAAGTGTTGGAAGAGGTGTATAAGGCTGAAGAACAGATAGCTTCAGGGGATGGTATTGCGCACGAAGACGCGAAAGATCGAGTTCTGAGCAGACTGGCCCAATGAAGATTGTTTGGTCTCCGCTTGCGCTGGA
Organism: Pseudomonadota bacterium; assembly: GCA_034189445.1. Taxonomy (GTDB): domain Bacteria; phylum Pseudomonadota; class Gammaproteobacteria; order Pseudomonadales; family Oleiphilaceae; genus Marinobacter. The sequence continues at coordinate 396 of JAXHUV010000153.1, read as the reverse complement.
GCGTGTCGAGGATACAGCTTGGTATATAGCAGAAGATAATCCAGATGCTGCGGTACGGTGGGTTGATGATTTATTTGCCACGGTAGAGCGATTAGCTGACTTTCCTAAAAGTGGGCGCATGGTTCCTGAGGTGGGCTCGCCCCGCATCAGGGAGCTGATATTCGGAACGTATCGGGTTATTTACAGCGTCAAAGATCAGGTTGATGTTCTGACTGTGCGTCGCAGTAGCCAGCTATTACGGATGTCCGAAATCGAGGATGACGAAACATATGAGGTGGCCCCGCAGGGGTGAGCATCAGGGATGATGCGAATAGCAGGAACTGGATATGAGGTGTGACGTCGGTGGGGCCAGCGGGCACGTGACCGCTAAGCCCGCCCGGCCAAAAGCCAGAGGCT
>JAXHUV010000152.1:0-5513 GCA_034189445.1 Pseudomonadota bacterium | reverse complement strand
TGGCTGGCTTCGAATGCGGCGCGCTTTTCGGCGAGGATGCGCTTGGTGGTTTCGCTCATTTCCTCGCTTTCAAGCAGGCCGATGGCTTTCAGGTGCTTCTCGATCACGGCACCGATTTCGGCCACCAGTGAGGGCATGAACACGCCGCCTTTCTTGAAGTAGCCGCCGTTGGGGTCGTACACGGAGCGCAGCTCTTCCACCAGGAAGGTGACGTCACCGCCTTTGCGGAACACCGCGGAGATGACGCGGGTGAGGGCGATAACCCACTGGAAATGCTCCATCGACTTGGAGTTGATGAAGATTTCGTAGGGCTGCCGGCTTTCGTGGTTCGTTCCCTCATTGAGCAGGATGTCGTTGATGGTGATGTACATCGCGTGCTCGGCCACGGGCGGCTTGATCTTGTAGGTGGTGCCTAGCAGGAAATCCGGCCGTTCGATGTATTCGTTCATCTGAACGGGTTTGATTTCCGCATGCACCGGTGCCTGGTGTTCGGTGGTCACTTCTGGCTCGGCTTTCTTGACTCGGTAGCCGACGATTTTGTTGCTGATTTTTACTGTCATGTTCGTTGTCCTGTGTCGGTTTCCGGATCAATACTTACCGTAGGTGCCTTCTTTAAGCGCGTCAAACAGATTGGCGGCGTTGTGGATTTCGCCATCGTATTCTACCTGTTCGTTGCCCTTGAGGGTCACTTTGCTGCCATCGTCCAGGGTGAACTCGTACAGCGTGTTTTCCAGATCCTTCTCTTTTACCAGTACACCCTGGAAGGCTTCCGGGTTGAAGCGGAAGGTGGTGCAACCCTTCAGCCCCTTGTCGTAGGCGTACAGGTAGATGCCCTTGAAAGCCTGATAGTCGAAGTCTGTAGGAACGTTCGCGGTTTTGGAAATCGAGGAGTCCACCCACTTCTGGGCCGCGGCCTGGATGTCCACGTGCTGCGCCGGCGACACATCATCGGAGGTGGTGAAGTAGGCCGGCAGTTTCTTGTCTTCCTCTTCGGAGAACGGCATGGCGCCCTGGTTCACCAGGTGGCGATAGGCCAGCAGCTCGAAGGAGAATACATCCACTTTCTCTTTGGTTTTCCGGCCTTCGCGGATGATGTTACGGGCGTAGTGGTGTGAGAAGCTCGGCTCGATGCCGTTACTGGCGTTGTTGGCCAGTGACAGGCTGATGGTACCGGTGGGCGCGATGGAGGTGTGGTGGGTGAAGCGGCCACCTTTCTGCGCCAGTTCTTCCACCAGCTTCGGCTCAATATTGGCAATCTGCTGCATGTACTTGCTGTACCTGGCGTGCAGAACGCGGCCCTTGAGTTTGTCGCCCAGCTTGTAGCCGTCTTCCAACAACTGCGGGCATTTGCCCAGCATTTTCGGGGTGATTTCAAATTCTTCGTCCATGATCGGCGCAACGCCTTTCTCCTCGGCCAGGGCGAGCGACTGGCGCCAGCCTTCCATGGCCATTTCACGTACCACTTCCTCGGTGAACTGCACGGACTCATCCGAGCCGTAAGGCATGCGCAGCATGGCGAGGGTGGAGCCCAGGCCCAGGATGCCCATGCCGTGGCGGCGTTTGTAGGTGATCTCGTGGCGCTGTTCGGCCAGTGGCAGGCCGTTGATTTCCACCACGTTGTCCAGCATGCGGGTGAAGATACCCACAACCTTGCGGTATTTTTCATAGTTGAAACTGGCCTTGTCGGTGAACGGGTAGTCCACGAATTTGGTCAGGTTCACCGAACCCAGCAAACAGCTGCCGTACGGGGGCAGGGGCTGTTCGCCGCAGTTGTGGGCGTGGAAACCGTTGGCATCGAAGGTGTTGATGCCGGGCACCTGAACGTCGTAGACGGCTTCTACGGAAGCGGTCTCGATGGCGGTTACCCGGGCCACGAAGCGTTCGCGGTTCAGTTGGCGCTTGTATCCCGCCAGCAGGGTTTCCAGCTTGCTTTGTTTGTCGGTGTCGGCAAACCCGATCTCCTGCGCAAAACGGCGCAGGTTTTCGCCGGCGATAACCAGTTCGTGCTGGGGCTGAATGGCATAGGCCTGGCTGCCGCCCTTGCCGTCGGGCAATACGGCAGAGTCCGCAGCACGGCGATCTTCATAGATGGCAGAGGCGATGCCCAGCCGCAACAGCATGCGCTGCGTTGCCTTTAGCCTGGGCAGGTCGGACTGGGCGAGGCGAATGCTTACGCCTTTTTGCTGGTTGCCCTGCACCGAACCATCGGCATCAAAGAAGCCGCGCAGAAAACCGCGATAAGCTGCCGAGGAAGACTTTTCAAGCCGGGCGGTGATGTCCTTGTTGCCGGGGCTCATGCCCGTGTCTTCGGCCAGTTGCTTCAGGGCGGCTGTGCTCAGGCGGTACTCGTTACGCCCGCTCACTTTCTGCCAGCCGTTGAAGTCGCTGCGGTGGGGCAGGTTGCGGGCGGCTGCCTCGGCGGCTTCCATGATGGCGCCCGGGCCGGCGGCTACGGGGCCACCATTCACCGCCATGGCGGGCTGCCATACGGAGAGTACGGCCTTGTCCTGCTTCAGGGTGCCGTCGCCAACCAGCAAACCAAGCAGGTAGCCCTGGTCTTCGTTCAATGCTCCGTCCCAGTGGGCAAATCCGCGCTGGTCCTGAAGCAGCACCTGGTCGCCCCGGCGCAGATCGCCAGCGGCACACCATTCGGTTTCGGTGCGGTAGCGGGTATAGGCGCTGACACGTCGAACGCGGTGATCAGGTGTGAGGGTGAGCTCATAACCTTCAGCGGTTTTGACTACCACTGTCTGTTTGTCGGCAGTCTTGAAGAAGCCTTCGCCACCGGTGGTGTGGGGCTGGCCGTCAACCATCGCAATGAAGGGCTTGCCAATCAGGTCTTCCACCCGGCGCGGGCCCTCACTTGTCTGCACCCAGGTGTCGGCGGTTACGCAGGGGTTGGTGGCGCGGATATCTTCGCAGAACCAGTTGTTGTTCATCTGGTTGACCTTGTCGATCAGGATGAAACCCGGCTCGGCGTAGTCGTAAGTGCTGGTCATGATGGTGTCCCAGATGAACCGGGCTTTCAGGGTGCGGTAGATGCGGCAGGCGACCTTGCCTTCCTCGTTGGTCACATAGCCTTTCTGAACCGGGAAATCGCGGTACACGAACTGGCTTTCATCACTCAGATCCAGCTCTTCGTCTGCCACTTCCTTTTCGGTGACCGGGAAAGAGAGGTGCCAGTCGCTGTCGTTGCGCACGGCTTCGATGAAGTCTTCAGTGATCAGCAGGGACAGGTTGAACTGGCGCAGTCTGCCGTCTTCGCGCTTGGCCTGGATGAAGTCGATCACATCCGGGTGGTGAACGTCGAAGGTGGCCATCTGGGCGCCACGGCGGCCACCAGCGGAAGACACGGTGAAGCACATGCGGTCGAAGATATCCATGAACGACAGCGGGCCGGAGGTGGTGGCGCCGGCGCCGGCCACGTAGGCGCCACGGGGGCGCAGGGTGGAGAATTCATAACCGATACCGCAGCCGGCCTTGAGGGTCAGGCCGGCTTCGTGGTTCTTTTCCAGGATGTCGTTCATGGAATCCTGCACGGTTCCGGAGACGGTGCAGTTGATGGTGGAGGTGGCCGGCTTGTGGGCCTCGGCACCGGCATTGGAAATGATCCGGCCGGCGGGAATGGCGCCGTTCTGCAGGGCCCAGATGAAGTTCTTCATGTGCTGGGTGCGTCCGGATTCGTTTTCCACTTCGGCAAGGGCTTTGGCAACACGTTCATGGGTTGCGTTGATGTCCTTGTCTACGGGCTCGCCGGTCTTGGTTTTCAGTTGGTATTTGCTGTGCCAGATGTCGATCGAGGCTTCCTGCATCGGGATTGTCGTTACCACTGCCTGTGCCTTAGCGTTCATTGCCACCCTCTGTGTTCCGGTATGTCTTCTTTTGATGGCACCAGTCCTTGTACCGGTGGCGCCATACCCCTTGAGAATCGTCTGTTTGCCTTTGGGCTTGTTTTTTTTTAACCACTACATATGGGTTGAATCTGAATTGAGTATAACAGGATATAGTGTTCTGTGAATAAGGATGCAACTATTGAGGGAGGCTTTTTGAGCAAAGAAAATCAATCAGAACCGGCTTGAAACCGGGAAGTTTTTCTAAAACAGAGCGTTGGATGAGAAGGCTCAAGGCTACTGGATGTCGTGGTTTTGGGTTGGTGTGCCCCCTCTTGAGGTTGAGAAAACCGACGTAAGTCGCATGGGGAAAAGGGGTGAACAGGCTTAAACTGGCGCAATACAAGGAGCATGTTATGAGCCAGTTGTCCCTTTTCCAGAAACGTATTCAGGACGAAATTCCTCTTTCCAAAGCGTTGGGGATTCAATTGCATTCCTGGGATGGCCATTCGCTGTTACTCAGTGCGCCGCTGGAGCCAAACAGTAACCATCAGGGAACCGGGTTCGGGGGCAGTGTTTACTCGGCGGCGGTCACTGCGGCCTGGGGCTTGACAGAGCTGGCGCTGGGGGATCTTGGCCTAAAAGGTAATGTGGTTGTACAGAATGCGAACATCGACTACATCGAGCCGGTTAATTCGGATTTTTATGTGATCTGCCGCCTGCCGGGCGAAGAGATGCCCGAGCGCTTCCGGAAAAGTCTTGCGCGGCACGGCAAGGGCCGGTTGGACCTTACCGCAGAGGTGTTTTGCGGGAAACCGACTACCATGCCCGAAGTTGAGCCCGTGGCCGTGTTCCAGGGGCGATTCGTGGTTCAGGATGTGAAATCCCGGGTAGCTTTCTGACCCGGTCAGGCGATCGAGCGGGTATTGGAGATTGATCGGCTCATCAGGATGATCGGAATGATCCCTGCCAGTACAATAATCAGGGCGGGCAGGGCGCTGTGGTACAGGCGTTCGTCAGACGCAAACTGGTAAACGTAGGTGGCCAGTGTCTCGAAGTTGAACGGCCTGAGAATCAGCGTGGCCGGCAATTCCTTCATGCAATCCACGAATACCACCAGAGCGGCGGTAATCAGTGTGCCCCTCAGCATGGGCAAGTGAACCCGCACCAGGGTTTTGCCGGGGCTGTGGCCCAGGGAGCGGGAGGCCATGTCCATGCTGGGTGTAATTTTCTGCAACGCACTTTCCACGCTACCGGCGGAAACCGCCAGGAATCGTACGGTATAGGCAAATACCAGGGCAAAGGCCGAACCGCTGAGTAACAACCCGGTGCTGATGCCAAAAATCTCCCGCATCAGGCTGTCCAGCCAGTTGTCAAAACCGGCAAGCGGCACAATGACGCCCACGGCCAGCACCGCGCCGGGCATCGCATAGCCCAGACTGGACAGGCGCATGAGCACCTGCATTTTGCGCGTATTGTGCAGGCGGCGGCTGTAGGCGAGCGTGATACCGATCAGCAGGGTGGTCAGGGCTGCCGTGCCCGAGAGGAACAGGCTGTTGAAAGTGTTGCGGACAAAATCCGGGTTCCAGCTTTCACCAAAATATTCCCAGGCGTACAGGCCGAGTGTGGCTCCGGGAATGACAAACCCGAACAAGACCGGCAGCGCGCAGACAGCTACGCAGA
>JAXHUV010000151.1:0-5537 GCA_034189445.1 Pseudomonadota bacterium | reverse complement strand
GGACCGGGTGTTCGGAGAGCGCCCGGCGGATTATCTGGAGACTCTCGGACGCAAACTGGAGTATTCGGTGAACGTTTTCTGGACCGGGGAGGAGGTGTGTTCCCGGGAAATATCTCCCGGGCACCTGAAACGGATCGGAGACCTGCTCGGGCGCAAGCCGGTACTCTGGGATAATTACCCGGTCAATGACGGTGACCGGATGTCGCAACACCTGCATCTGCGCGCGTTCACTGGCCGGCCCGCGGCCAATGCGGCGCACCTGGCCGGCCACGGCATCAATCCGGCTCTGCAGCCCACGCTAACGGCGATTCCGGCCATCACGCTGGCGGAATCCTATCGGCTTGGGCCCTCTTACCAGTATGGTCAGGCGTTCCGCCACGTGGCCCGGGAAGTGCTGGGCAGGGAACTGGCGGCCCAGCTACACGGGGATTTACTGGTGCTGCAGGACGCTGGCCTGGGCCGGATCAGTGAGGAAAAGCGGCAAAGCCTGCAACATACCTACGATGCCTTTGACCATCCCGCGGCCAACGAGATTCTGCGCTGGCTGGCGGGTGAGTATCAGGTGACCGACGAGATGGTGGCCACGCAATAGGCAGGCGCACTATCGGAGGTAATATTCGATGGTCGAGACCACCCGTACGGTTTTCACCGGTTGTTGCCCTTCCATGATGCCCGGCGCCTGATCCCGGGCCAGAATCTGGAATACACCCTGGTTGGCCCGTCGCAGACCGCCGAGTTCCGCCTTGGCATCCTGCGCGAACTGAGCCGCGGCTTCCCGCGCCGATGCCGTGGCTTCGGCAATCATCTCGGGCTTGATGGCATTGAGACCGTTGAACAGGTAAGTCGGGCCGGATGGGCCGTAGTCCGAAGATAGCACCACCCCCGAGTCCACCAGTTCACTGACCCCCTGGGCGGCCTGGCGGATCCGGTCGATACCGGTGCTGCGAACCATCAGGGTCTGGTTTATGATGAATTTCTGCTCACCATTAGTGTCCCGGTAGGGGTTGGCCCGGGTATCGGTGACATCCAGGCGCTGGAGTTCTACCGCAGCCTGTTCGATGGCCTGCAGTTTCAGGAACGCCATGATCGCCTCCCGGCTGCTTCTGGCTTTATCCTGGGCCTCACTCAGTGACGCTCCGGTAGCAACAAAACGGATGGGCCATAAGGCAAGGTCCGCGCTCACTTCCCGTTCAGCCACACCCTTGACGGTGACATAGCGGTCGCCGGTGCGCAGGTCGGTCAGGCCATTACCGATCAAGGCGGCGGAAATAATGGCGCTGATGCCGAGGATCAGCGAGGCAAGAAGTTTCATGGAGTGTCCCTCTATTATGTCAGCGGATATTGCCAGCAGCCTGTCGGACTCAAGCAATCGTCGCAGTAGATTAGCCTTAAGTCCGACAGGCTGCTAGTTGCAGGTCTTGCCGGTTGATTGGCTGAAACGGGCCTGCATGGCTTTGCGTTCCCGCCCTGCGTCCTGGAATTCGTCGGGCAGGGGCTGGATAAAGTAGATAAAATCACCTTTCGAGCGATTGTTGTCCAGTGGTGGCTTGTTATCCTCCGGTCGCCAGAATACCGGGCTGACAACCGCAACAGAGACCTCTGGCGCCCGCTGTTTCAGTAACGCCACGGTGCCCAGCCTGTCTTCACTGTGAAACGTGCCGGTCAGGTGCAGCACCTGGGCCCCCGGATGCTCTGTCCGGGCCTGAAGAATGCGGGCGGCCATGGTGTTGTCCCGAAGCAACTGGGCCTTGTAGGTGTTGTCCATCCGCTCGCTCATGGTGTTGTCTGCCTGGTGGCTGGCGCCGATGGCAGCCATGAACTTTTCCCGGTAGGCGGAGGTGTCCATGAAGGGGTCGGCGGGTAACTTTTGTCTCAGGGCGCCGGAAATACGGTCGAGGTACTCCGGGCCTTTACGGCCGACGCAGCGGACAACGTCTGCCGGCGCATTGGCCGCGATCACCGGCAGATTCCGCCGGCGGGCAAATTCCACCAGTGGTCGGTAGGCGGCGCGGTAGTTGTCCCAGGCACCGGCATCCTCAATCATTTCGGTTTCGCCGGTTGCTCCCTGCAGATACCGATTCAGCGCTTCCTGATGGTCCAGGTTGAACTGTTCCATGGTAAGAATCTGCTCTGGCCGCAGCCGATACATGGCCGCCTGAAGCCGGGATTGCAGAAAATGCGAGCCATGGTGCCCATGGTATTCCCCCACAATCACAACATCGGTGTTTACCAGTTGCCGCGCCAGGGTTTCCGGAGTCAGGAGGGAATTGTTCTCCGGCTGCACTAGTCGCGCATCGTACTGGGTTTGCGGTGCCGTCAGCCTGGCTTTTGGGGCTTTTGATGAAGGCATGGCGGTGCATCCGTTCAGAGCGGATAGTGTGGCAAGCAGCAGGGCTGGTGCGAGAAGTTTCATGTGGGTCCTTGGGTTTCGGGCACTGTCAGGAGTTTGTTTTGCGTTCTTCGCGCCAGTCTGGCCCCAATCTTTCTTCCACGTACTCACGGATGAATTGGCGCACTTTTTGCGAGGCTGTTACATCCTCCTGCTTGCACAGTTCCTCAAAAGCGGCCTTTTTTTCTGGATCGATCAGCAGCGTCAGGCGGGCAGTGCGGTTTTCCATGGGCTTCTTTTTCACCTCTGGCGGTTTGAGTATGTTAATTGCATTAACATTGAATACGGATAAAATGAGTATATAATGCGCATATACAAGTTGCAATTAATGAGTCTTTGCTGATGCCCCATCGTATCCACCTGTTTTCACTCCGGATCGCCCACGCATTCCGGGAAGCCTGTATTGATGAGCCATACCGGGGGCGTCGTTTCCTGCGCGACCTGCTGGCCGGTGTAACGGTGGGCATTATTGCCATACCGCTGGCCATGGCGCTGGCCATAGCCAGTGGTGTTGCGCCGCAATACGGGCTCTATACCGCCATTATCGCCGGCTTTGTGGTTGCCTTGACCGGTGGCAGCCGGTTCAGTATCTCCGGTCCCACCGCTGCCTTCGTTGTCATTCTCTACCCTATCGCCCAGAACTATGGTCTGGGGGGGTTGCTGCTGGCTACTCTGATGTCCGGTGTTTTGCTGGTCGTCATGGCCTTGATGCGGCTGGGGCGTTTCATCGAGTATATTCCCGAGTCCGTAACCCTGGGCTTCACCGGGGGTATTGCGGTGGTGATTGCCACTCTGCAGATCGGGGATTTTCTGGGCCTCCCGGTTGGCGATATGCCGGAAGCTTACTGGGGTAAGCTGGCGCTACTGGCGGGTGCGCTGCCGGAATTTGATGGCATGAGTACGCTTGTGGCCGTTGTCACCCTTGCCTGTATGTTGCTCTGGCCAAGGCTGAAAACTCCGGTGCCGCCACACCTGCCGGCGGTGGTGGTCGGGAGTCTTCTGGCACTCTGGTTGAATAGCCAGGGCGCCGCGATTGAAACCATCGGCTCAAGATTCACTTATCTGTTACCGGATGGTTCGTCGGGGGCGGGCATTCCGCCCGTGCCCCCGGAATTCTCTTGGCCCTGGCAGAGGGCAGGGGCGTCGGGCGAGCCGATCGGGCTGTCCTGGTCGCTGGTGCGGGATCTGCTGCCAGCGGCGTTTGCCATTGCCATGCTCGGTGCCATCGAGTCCCTGCTGTGTGCCGTGGTACTCGATGGCATGACCGGCAAACGTCACAGTGCCAACAGTGAGTTGATGGGGCAGGGCCTTGGCAACCTCATTGCGCCGTTTTTTGGCGGCATTACCGCTACGGCCGCCATTGCCCGTTCCGCGGCCAACTACCGGGCCGGCGCTGAATCGCCGGTAGCCGCAATGGTGCATTCCCTGGTGGTGTTGTTGGCGCTGGTTTCGCTGGCGGGCTTGCTGGCATATTTGCCGATGCCGGCCATGGCGGCTTTGCTGTTTATAGTGGCCTGGAATATGAGCGAGGCGCCCAAGTCCCTGCATTTGCTAAAAACAGCGCCGCGCAGTGACATACTGGTTTTTGTCACCTGTTTTTCGCTTACGGTGTTGCTGGACATGGTGATTGCCATCACCACGGGGGTGTTGTTGGCGGCGGTTCTGTTTATGCGGGAAATGGCCCGGATGACCAGGGTAACCGATATCACCCGGAGCAAGCGGATTGCTGACGTTGGTCTGCCCGATGGCTGGCAGGTGTTCAAGATTAACGGACCTCTGTTCTTTGCCGCCGCCGACCGGATTTTCGGGGAACTGGCGGTGCTGTCCAGCAATGCCAGCGGGCTCATTCTGTATATGGACGGCGTCACGGTTCTCGATGCCGGGGGTCTGTCGGCCCTGAACAAACTGATTGCCACCTGTGAACAGGACGGCACGCAAATAGTCATTGCCGATCTGCAGTTCCAGCCGTTGAGAACCCTCGCCCGCGCTGGCGTCGCGCCGGTGGCCGGCGTTAGCCGCTATACCTCCTCCCTGGAAGAAGCCTTGCGTCTGGTCCGTCACCCCGCGCCCTGTTCGGATCAGCCTTCCGGATAACAGGTTGATTGTCAAAGTTTCAGAATGGTTTACCCTTGGCGGTCTTTTGGTGGTTCCCCAGGGCGGGGACTTCGAAGACCCGGGCTCGGCCATCTGGTGGGCCTTCCTGAGGCTGACCGATCCTGGTTACCTGGGCGACGATGCAGGAGCCTGGCAGCGCTTTGTTTCAACCCTGCTGACCATCAGCGGCTATGTGGTGTTCATGGGCACCCTGGTGGCCATTCTGACCCGGTGGTTGATTGCCAAGATGGCGGATCTTGAGCGTGGCCTCACGCCGGTGACTCTTAAAAACCATGTGGTGGTACTGGGCTGGACCAGCCAGACACTGCCTCTGCTCTCAGAACTGCTGGGCTCCAGTGGCCGGATGCGACGTTTTCTGGCAAAGCACGATGCCCAGAAACTGAATCTTGTGGTGTTGTCGGAGGCGGCTTCCGCGGCTCAGGTTCATGAGCTGCGGAGTGAGCCAGGTATCGGGCGCAGAGCCCGCCAGATCATCCTGCGGTCGGGGTTGGCGATCCAGCCGGATGCCCTGCAGCGGGTGGCCTGCCTGGATGCGGCAGTTGTTATCGTCCCCAGCGCAGCCCATGAGGCCGGCAGCCTGGTGACATCGGATGTGGAAACGGTCAAGGCGCTGCTTTCCATTGCCGCCCAGCGCTACCTTCCAGATTCTGGAAAAGACCATGGCGGCGGAAGGTGAGCTGGCTCTGGGTGTATTCCGTCACAAGCCCAATGAGCGTGGGAGCCACTTGCAACTGAATCCTCCAAGAAAAGATTATCTGGAACTGCAGCCGCAAGACCGTCTGGTGGTACTTTGCCTGACCTGAAGGGGGGGCTTCCACAGGCTTTGTGCGGAGTGACCAAGAAGTCGTTCCTGGCGCGTTGATTCAGCTCAACTGGCCGTACGCTTCTCGCATCGACTCGGAAAACCCGCGTAGAAAGGATTAAGACCATGCCCTACGCACAGCACAAGACGTTGACCAGCTTGCCTGAATCTGTCCCCGGCAGCCTTAAGTCCGAGAGGCTGCTGGGGACTGTTTGGCGGGAGTCTTGTCGA
>JAXHUV010000150.1:0-5559 GCA_034189445.1 Pseudomonadota bacterium | reverse complement strand
GCCCGTTTTGTTGGCGGCGGTCGCCCGCGGTACCCGAAGGATCTCGACCTTCGCACTCTGGGTGTGGTGATGGAAAAGAATGGCGAGATTGTGGGAATGGGAGCGTCTGCGGCCGTTCTCGGCCACCCGGCGGAAGCCGTTGCCATGCTGGTGAACATCCTGCACGACCTGGGGGAGACCCTTCCGGCTGGCAGCTTTGTCATGAGCGGTGGTATTACCGAGGCCGTTGCCGTGGCACCGGGCGACCATGTGATTGCCCGTTACCAGGACCTCGGTAGTGTTTCCGTGCGTTTCGGCGAATAACAAGCATAACAAACAGGAGCAGGCAGGAGCAGGATATGCCCATTATTGAGATGCACTTACTGGAAGGTCGCACCCCGGAGCAGAAGTCCGGTGCCGCGAAAGCAATTACTGACGCCGTGACTTCCAGCCTGGGTGTGCGGGCCGAGTCCGTGCGGATTCTTATCACGGAACATCGCGGTGCCGAATTTTACGTAGCAGGCGTCGCACCAGCCATTAAAGCTCAGCAGGCCGCTTCGGCGGACCTCAAAAAGGCGGAGGACTAAACCATGCGGAAAATTAAATGTGCGTTGATCGGGTCTGGCAACATTGGTACCGACTTGATCTACAAGATCCAGCGCAGCGAGTACCTGGAGCCGGTCTGGATGGTCGGTATTGATCCGGAATCCGAGGGCTTGATGCGCGCCCGGGATATGGGGTTGAAAACGACGGCTGAAGGTGTTGATGGCCTTCTGCCCCATGTCGAGGCGGATGGAATCCAGATTGCCTTTGATGCGACCAGTGCTTATGTGCATGCGGAGAACAGTCGCAAGCTGAATGCCCTTGGAGTGCTGATGATTGACCTGACGCCCGCAGCCATTGGCCCGCTGTGCGTACCGCCTGTGAATCTGAAGGAACATACCGACAAGTATGAAATGAACGTAAATATGATTTCCTGTGCCGGTCAGGCGACGATCCCCATCGTCCGGGCGGTGTCCAACGTTCAGCCAGTGGATTACGCAGAGATAGTGGCCACACTGGCCTCCCGTTCGATAGGCCCCGGTACCCGGGCCAATCTTGACGAGTTTACCTACACCAGCTCCGATGCCCTGACCAAGGTGGGCGGGGCCCGGCGAGGCAAGGCTCTGGCTGTCATCAATCCGGCGGAGCCCCCGATGATCATGCGTAACACTATTTCCTGTCTGACCGACGACGAGCCCGATCAGGAAGCGATTACCGCGTCAGTGTTGGCGATGATCAAGGAAGTTCAGAAATACGTGCCGGGTTACCGGCTGGTAAACGGACCTGCGTTCGACGGTAAGCGGGTTACGGTATTTATGGAAGTAGAGGGGCTGGGGGATTATCTGCCCAAGTACGCCGGTAATCTTGACATTATGACCGCTGCTGCGGCCCGGACGGCGGAAATGTTTGCCCAGGAGATTCTGGCAGGCACATTCAACCCTCAGCCTGTGGAGGTAGCGTAATGACAGATTCAATGATCCCCGGTGGCCTGAAAGGCCGGAAGATAATCCTGCACGACATGTGCCTGCGGGACGGTATGCACGCCAAACGCGAGCAGATTTCCGTTGAGCAAATGGTCAAGGTAGCAACGGCATTGGATGATGCGGGTGTGCCCTATCTGCAGGTGACCCACGGTGCCGGCCTTGGTGGTAATTCCCTGCAGCACGGGTTTGCCATGGCCAGTAACGAAGAATATATCAGCGCAGTGGCGTCCCGGATGAAACAGGCTAAAGTATCGGCCCTGCTAATTCCGGGCCTGGGCACCATGGAGGAACTCAAATCGGCCTATAAGGCGGGAGCCAGAAGTGTTCATGTGGCGACTCACTGCACAGAAGCCGATACCTCCCCGCAGCACATTGCCTGTGCACGGGAGCTGGGAATGGATACCACGGGCTTCCTGATGATGGCTCACCTCAATGACGCCAAGGGGCTCGCTGAGCAGGCAAAACTGATGGAGTCCTACGGTGCCCATACCGTATACCTCACGGATTCGGCCGGCTATATGTTGCCGGCAGATGTAAAAGTCCGGATACAGGCACTTCGGGATGCGCTCAAACCCGAAACCGAGATTGGCTTCCATGGTCATCACAACCTTGGCATGGGCATCGCAAACTCGATTGTCGCCATTGACGCCGGGGCGACACGCATCGATGGGTCCGTGGCTGGCCTCGGTGCTGGTGCAGGTAATACACCGCTGGAGGTGTTTGCAGCTGTGTGTGAGCGAATGGGCATCGAGACTGGAGTTGATGTGTTCAAGCTGACAGACGTGGCCGAGGAAATCATTGTGCCGATGATGGATCACATCGTCCGGATTGACCGGGAGTCTTTGGCACTGGGTTATGCCGGTGTGTATTCAACATTCCTGCTGCCGGCCAAACGTGCGGCAGAGCGTTACGGTGTTCCGGCAAGGGATATCCTGGTGGAGCTGGGACGCAAGAAGATGATTGGTGGCCAGGAAGACATGATCGACGATACCGCCATGACTATGGCCAAGGAACGAGGCTTGCTGAAAACAATGGCAAGTTGAGGTTCTGGTTACAGGATCAAGGTCGACAAACACATCTTCGGCTGCATAAAGGCTGGTGCGGTGTGAGTCGGCCTGAACTGGCGCTCTTTTGATGAGAAGACAGGCTGCCAGGGCGGCAACAGGAGGTGGTGATCGTCCAGTCGAGCTGTCATCGATTGAGCTGCGGCTGCAAAGAAGTACCTTATTTCGGTTTTGCGCCGGTGGCCCGAATTGGGCCAGTGGATAAAGACTACTGTAGAGTGAAGACTAATACGGGGTAATATACACGATCACTTCGTGTCGGATGCGGATGTGGGGCGTTTTCGATAACAAATGTAATGATGAGGTAAAAAAATGGGACAAGAGTCGGAGCTGCAACGTTACCGTGCCTGCAATACCGCTGACATGGAAGACGGCGATGTTTTGAGGATCGAGCCGCCTGGCCGTCCGCCTGTGGCTGTCTATTGCCTGGACGGTGAATTCTACGCTACTGATGATACGTGCACTCATGGCAATGCTTCACTGGCAGACGGTGACGTTGAAGAAGGCGTGGTTGAGTGCCCTTTCCATGCCGGCACCTTTGATGTACGTACTGGTGAAGCTCTGTCTTTCCCCTGTGTGGTTGCGCTGAAAACCTATCCGGTGAGTGTCGAGGACGGGACGGTATACGTAGACTTGGAACATGGACAGCTCGCGGAAGGTTGACCCTCAGCGTGCTGGGCACTTTATTTTATGCCGCTATTTACTCTACTGCACGTCCCAGGTGCGGTGAGTTCACCCAACTCTCCTTTTAACCGAGGAAAACTCAACTCTGTTAAACCAAGAACTTTGCTCGCCCTCCAGGGCATTGTAATTCTCTTCATGCCGTGTTAAACGTTGAACTTCGATCCCGGATTTGGCTGACCGCAGCGGTTTTGTGCGGCGGCGAAAATTAGAGGAGAGAACGAAAATGGTGGAGGAAATAACAACAATGATGATAGGAGAGAGAGCAAAATGAATGTCTCTGGACTGATCGATACGGCAACGGGCCGGCAAACCCGGAAGATCTACTCGAGCGAGGAGCTCTACAATCAGGAGCTCGAACGTATTTTCGGCCGCTGCTGGCTGTTCCTCGCGCATACCAGTCAAATCCCCAAAGCCGGCGACTATATCCGGACTTACATGGGTGAGGACGATGTCATCGTCATTCGTCAGAAAGACGGAACGACCAAGGCTTTCCTTAACAGTTGCACCCATCGGGGAAATCGCCTTTGCCGCGCCGATCGCGGCAATGCCAAGGCTTTCACCTGCAATTATCATGGCTGGTCGTTCGCCCCAGACGGGTCGCTTGCCGGGGTTCCGCTGGAAAAGGAGGCCTATTTCGGCGAGCTTGACCGTTGCAAACTGGGCCTGGTTCCGGTGACGAAAGTTGCCGAGTACAAAGGCCTTGTCTTCGGCTGTTTCGACCCGGATGCACCCTCGCTTGAAGATTATCTTGGGGACGCGAAATTCTTCCTCGACGTCTGGCTGGATGCGATGCCCGGCGGAACCTCGCTTCTCGGCGAAACGCAGAAGATGGTGATTGACACTAACTGGAAGCTTCCCGTAGAGAACGTCTGCGGTGATGGCTATCACCTCGGTTGGGCCCATGCCGGGGGGATGACGGCGGTTCAGTCAGGGGACCTTACCGGGCTCAGCGTCGGTAATTCAAGCGCCGACCTGGAAGGCGGGCTTTCCGTAGCCGGGATGAACGGCAACCTGGCCCTGACCGCACTCGATGGGGTTTCGGGCTACGCCTTCTACCCTGATCCGAAGCTTATGATGGACTATCTTGAAGCCAATCGCCCCAAAGTGATCGAGCGACTGGGTAAGCTGCGCGGAGAGAAACTCTGGGGTTCGCAAATCAACATAACAATTTTCCCTAATCTCCAGTTCCTGCCAGGGCTCAACTGGTTTCGGGTTTATCACCCCAAGGGCCCGGGTAAGCTCGAGCAGTGGACCTGGGCAATGGTGGAAAACGATATGCCCGAAGAGGTGCAGGCGGCGATCCTCGACAATCAATGTTTGACCTTCGGTCTTTCCGGCCTGTTCGACAATGACGATGGTGATAATCTTGCTGCCTGCACCGAACAGTCCCGGGGCTGGCGGACAGCACAAATGGACGTCTACACCAACATGGCGCTCGGTCACTCGGGACCAAGGGAAGGCTTCCCTGGTGACATTGCCGCCGGATTGGTGAGCGAGCACAACCAGCGGTATTTCTATCGCCGCTGGGAAGAACACATGCAGGCTGAAAACTGGGCCCAGGTTCCCACCTATAA
Organism: Pseudomonadota bacterium; assembly: GCA_034189445.1. Taxonomy (GTDB): domain Bacteria; phylum Pseudomonadota; class Gammaproteobacteria; order Pseudomonadales; family Oleiphilaceae; genus Marinobacter. The sequence continues at coordinate 732 of JAXHUV010000150.1, read as the reverse complement.
TATCAACTCACTGGCGGATCAGGAGGCAAGTCATGACTGAATCAAAAGTTGCCCCTTTGCCGGTCGAGGATCTTATTGCGTTGACACAGCGGCTTTATCACGAAGCCCGACTGCTTGATACCGAACGATTCGAGGATTGGCTAACCCTATTGTGCGATGACGTTGCCTACCGCATGGAACACAATGCCCGTCGTTTCCGGGCGGACCGGTCACCACCGAAGCCGGTGGGCAAGGGCTTTATTTTCAACGAGAACTTTGACCGCCTTAAGCTCAGGATTGATCGCCTGAATTCCGGCTTTGTCTGGGCCGAGGATCCGCCCAATTTCGTGCGCCGCATTGTTTCCAACGTTGAAGTTGAACCAGCCGATGCCGAAAACGAAGCCATTGTGCATTCGGCCATTATCATTCATCGTAACCGCCTTGACGGGCTTACGCGCATGCTTACCGCAGGGCGTACCGATCGTTGGCGCCATGATGATACCCACGGTTGGCGCCTTGCTGTGCGTGATATCACGCTCGACCACTCGGTGGTGCCAGACAGCAACCTCAATGTGTTTTTCTAAAAGGGCTTTTCTGAAAGAAGGAAGGATGATATCTGAGTAAACGCCTTGAGGGGAGTCAGGGCCAGCCCAAGTTCCTGATGGATCCTGGGCTGGCTCTATTGCCACCAAGAGGCTGTTCAAGTTTTGAAGCAAGTAGCTGTTGAGCAAGTTGCGCAAAGGGCTACAATTT
>JAXHUV010000015.1:0-20358 GCA_034189445.1 Pseudomonadota bacterium | reverse complement strand
AGATCATGGCAGGATTGATCGGAATTGGTTTAACCGGCGTTCTCAGTCACCAGGCTGCTCTGAATACCACCGCCAACAATATTACCAACGCCAACACTCCGGGCTACAGCCGCCAGGAAGTGCAGTTTGAGACCCAGGGTGGCCAACGCACTGGTGCCGGGACGATCGGCAGTGGTGTTTCTATCTCTAATATCCGCCGCCTGGCCAATGAATACCTGACACAGCAGCTGCGTGAAGACAGCACTTTATACGGCGAACAGGAAGCGCTCAATTCGGAACTGAGTCGGCTGGACAATCTGTTGGGTGGCGAAGACACAGGTCTGAATAACGCTCTGAACAATTTTTTCGCTGCCATGCAGAATGCGGCGGAGGATCCCACCTCGTTGCCCCAGCGGCAGTTGGTGCTGAGTGAGGGGCAGCAGGTCGTAAACCGGTTCCAGGGGCTGAACGAAGAACTGATTCAACAGCGTGAATCCATCAAGACGCAGATGCAGCAGGGCGTTAAAGATGCCAATTCGCTACTCAAAAGTATCGGCGAACTGAATCTGGCGATTTCGGAATCCCCGGGGGTTGCTCAGGGTAAGATGCCATTGGAACTGATGGACCAGCGGGATGAGAAACTGCGTCAGCTTTCCGAGTTGGTAAACATCCGGGTGACCGAAACCGAAGGCAGCCAGATCAATGTTTCTCTGGCCAATGGTCTGTCGCTGGTGACCGGTAACAATGCAGCCGAGTTTGCTACTCGCTCCAGTGCTGAGGACCCAAGCCGGTTGGAGTTCACGCTTGAGAGTGGCGGGCGCACGCTGCTGGTGGATGAGCAGATTCAGGGCGGAAAGCTTGGTGGTCTGCGCCGTTTCGATCAGGAAGCCCTGAAGCCTGCTTTTGATGAGTTAGGCCGACTGGCCATCGCCTTGTCTGCATCGATCAATCATCAGCATGAGATCGGCATGGACCTGGAAGGTGATCTGGGGGGTAAATTCTTCACCGACATCAATACCCCCGCCCTGGAACGCAGTCGCGTTTTGGCGAACGCCAACAATGCCGAGCCGAAGAACGCCCAGCTGGCGGTGGAAATTACCGACAGTACGCAATTGCCGGCGGGTACCTGGGCCCTTCGATTTGGCGGCGATGGTCGTAATTTTGAGCTGATTGATACCCAGAGCGGAGAAACGGTCCGTCAGGGTCGACTACCGGATCCTGTGCAGTCGGAAATATCCATGCCCGGCTTCAATATCCGCATTGAAGGGGGGCAGTTCAACGCCGGTGATCAGTACCTGATTCAGCCCAGTCGAAATGCGGCCGAGAATATTGGTATGAACATTCGCCGGGAAGAAGATCTGGCGTTTGCTAGCCCGGTTAGGGCTAGGGGCGGTGAGTATGATGCTGATGGAAAGTTGGTCAAGGAAAACCTGGGTACCGGAGTAATCAATCAGGGAAAGATGTTGAACGTCAGGAACCCAAACACCAATGGTTTGCTTGAAGGGTTCAGAAATAATGGTGAACTGGCAAACGGTCCGTTAAGAGTCGTGTTTACCAGCAGTACGGAATATTCTGTTTACGACAATAGTGGTCTCATTTACAACAATGACTTTAATAACGATGGGACAGTTGATGCGGATGAGGCCTACGACCCCCAGAAAATTAACCAAATTTTCAGTAGCCAACCGGAGGCCGGGCAACAGTATCAGGGCTATGTATTTGAAATTACAGGTGAGCCCGTTGCTGGCGATACTTTTACTATTGAATATAACGACAATGGCATTTCGGATAACCGTAACGCCGAACTGCTGGCAGCACTGGGCACCCAGAACACCATGAACGGCGGCACCCAGAATTTTACCGAGGGTTACGCCGGGCTGGTTGAGGATGTAGGGGTAAAAACCCGCCAGAGCCAGCTGGATATGGACGCCGGGAAAACGCTGCTGGAACAATCGGAGAACCAGAGACAGTCGGTCTCCGGTGTCAATCTCGATGAGGAGGCCGGGAAGCTGATTCAGTACCAGGCCGCTTACAACGCCTCCTCAAAGGTTATGTCTGTGGCCCAGGATCTGTTCAATACGTTGCTGCAGAGCTTCCGTTAAGGCGAGGTGATCGATCATGATTCGGATTTCATCACAACAGATCTTTTCCGGCGGTATTAACCGTCTGCAGGATATCAACAGCAACCTGGTGGACACTCAGCAACAGATCTCTACCGGCAAGAGGGTGAACAAACCTTCGGATGATCCGGTTGCGGCAGCACGTATTCTCAAGCTGGACCAGGAAGTTCGGCAGGTTGAAACCTACCAGCGTAACGCCACCCTTGCTGACAACCGTCTGAAACAGGAAGAAAGTGCGCTCTCCAGTGCAGTGGACATCATTCAGCGGGTTCGGGAGCTGACAGTGCAGGCAGGAAGTGGTTCGTTGTCTGCCAATGACCGGCTGTCCATTTCCTCTGAGCTCAAGGAACGGCTGGGTCAGTTGGCGAACGTGGCCAACACCCGGGATGCGTCTGGTGAGTATATTTTCAGTGGTTTCCAGGGGCAGACTCCGGCTTTTGCAAAGGATGATGCGGGTGACTGGAGGTACCAGGGGGATGAAGGTCAGCGCGTGTTGGAAATTGATGACGGGGTTACGGTGCCAATAAGTGATACCGGGAAAGAAATTTTTGTCGATGTTCCTGCAGCAGTGACGGTGAAAAACCTGACTGGGGATCCTGATGCGTATGTTTCAGGTCCAAATGTCGTGAACGAAAACGCTTTAAGAGCAGTTTTTCCGGCAGGTTCTGGTATGGATGACCTTTCGGTCTCGGTGATCGATGCCAACGGAGGTGTAGGCACTCCAGATCCAACAATAGAAGTTCGGCGTCCTGATGGTACGCTGCTAACATCGGAGCCCGCCAACCCGGCTCCAGGAGAAGATTTTGAGGTCGCTGGCGTTGAGCTCTCGGTCAGTGGCGATATTGGAACCAGCTTCAGTCTTGGTGTCAATGACAAACAATCTGTCTTTGGGACTATCGAAAACCTGGTTGACGGTCTGGAAGGCATTGCCAAGGGTTCACCTAAAGGCAGCGCCGAGTACGACGCCCTTATTGCCAATTCCCTTAGCAATCTGGACAGTGCCCAGGAGTCCATCATCCTGAAGCAGACAGAATTGGGCGGCCGGTTGAATGCGGTGGAATCAACCCAGGCCTTTCTGGAAGACTCCGGGCTTTACACCAAAGAAATCCGCTCACAGTTGCAGGATGTGGATTACGCAGAAGCAATCAGCAACCTGAGCTTCCAGAGCTTCGTGCTCCAGGCGGCACAGCAGTCGTTTGCGCAGGTTTCGCAACTGTCGTTGTTTGACAGATTATAAATATCCGAGCCAGCGGGCCGTTGTGTCCGCTGGCTTATTGCTTTCGCGATTTAGCTCAGTATAATCCCTTCCACTCTCCGATGGCGGCGTGGTGAAATTGGTAGACACGACGGATTCAAAATCCGTTGGGGTAAAACCCGTGGCGGTTCGAGTCCGCCCGCCGCTACCATATTTATTTCCTTCGGCGTCGTTAACAGACCATTCCATGAATGTCTCCGATTTTCATTTTGACCTGCCGGACGAACTGATCGCCCGCTATCCACTGAAAGAACGCAGTGCATCCCGCTTGTTGTGTCTGGACGGCCTTTCCGGAAAACTCGAACACCATATTTTCAGTGAGCTGCCCGATTTGCTTCAGTCAGGCGACCTGCTGGTGTTCAACAATACCCGGGTTATTCCCGCGCGCCTGTTTGGCAAAAAGGAAACTGGCGGACAAGTGGAGGTGCTGGTTGAGCGGGTGACCGGGGAGCATGAAATCATTGCCCATGTCCGGGCTTCCAAAGCGCTGAAGGAAGGGCAGAAAGTCATCCTGGAAGATGGCACACGCCTACGCATGCGGGGCCGGGATGAAGCGCTGTTCCATCTGGTTTGTGAATCGGATGAGCCGGTGCTGGAGTTGCTTGAGCGGGTTGGCCACATGCCGTTGCCGCCCTATATCGACCGTTCGGACGAATCCGCTGACCGGGAGCGATATCAGACTGTGTACGCCCGTGAGGCCGGCGCAGTGGCGGCGCCCACCGCCGGGTTGCATTTCGACGAGGCTTTGCTGGAAAAGCTGGCTGCCGCGGGTATCGAAAGCACCTTTGTTACCCTGCATGTCGGCGCAGGGACCTTCCAGCCGGTGCGGGTAGAAAAAATCGAGGACCATGCCATGCACAGCGAAGTTGTGCATGTTCCGCAGGAGGCGGTCGACGCGGTAGAGCGGACCCGTGCCAGAGGCGGGCGTGTGATTGCTGTCGGCACAACATCGGTTCGATCTCTTGAGTCGGCCAGCCGTGGTGGTCAGCTCCGGGCCTTTACCGGTGAAACGGATATTTTCATTTACCCGGGATATCGCTTCCAGACCGTTGATGCTCTGATAACTAATTTTCACCTGCCGGAATCCACGCTGATCATGCTGGTCAGTGCCTTCGCGGGTTATGACAATGTGATGGGCGCATACAGAGAAGCGGTAACAGAACGCTACCGCTTTTTCAGTTACGGTGACGCCATGTTTATTACCGGGCAGGAACCCAGCCGTGGCATGTTGCGGGGGGGCGCCGTCGAATCCACCGAGACCGGTAAAGACAACGCCGGGGAGGTCTTGTGACGCAGAACTGTTTCATGTCGTTCGAAAAGCTGAGCGAGGATGGCCGTGCCCGTCGCGGCCGGCTGACGTTTCCCCGGGGCACCGTTGAAACCCCGGCATTCATGCCAGTAGGCACTTACGGTACCGTCAAGGGTATGCTGCCCCGCGATATTCATGAAATCGGCGCGGAAATCATCCTGGGTAACACGTTTCACCTGATGCTCCGGCCGGGCACCGAGGTGATCAAAGCGCACGGCGACCTTCATGATTTTACTCAATGGCAGGGGCCGATCCTGACCGATTCCGGCGGCTTCCAGGTGTTCAGCCTGGGTGAAATGCGCAAGATAACCGAAGAGGGTGTTACCTTCCGCTCACCGGTCGACGGCTCCCCCGTGGAGTTGTCCCCGGAGATCGCCATTCAGGTCCAGCGGGATCTGGGCTCGGACATCGTCATGATTTTTGACGAATGTACGCCTTACCCGGCCACCGAACGCCAGGCAAAAGACTCCATGGAGTTGTCCCTGCGTTGGGCGCAAAGGAGCAAGGATGCCCACGAAGGGAATCCCGCGGCCTTGTTCGGCATTGTTCAGGGGGGTATGTACGAGAGTTTGAGGGACCGTTCCCTGAAAGGGCTTACAGATATCGGTTTCGATGGCTATGCTATTGGTGGCCTCTCGGTTGGCGAGCCCAAGGAGGATATGATCCGGGTTCTGGATCATTCGTTACCGAAGATGCCGGAGGACAAACCGCGATACCTGATGGGAGTGGGGCGACCGGAAGATATTGTTGAAGCAGTCCGGCGTGGTGTGGATATGTTTGATTGCGTGATGCCAACCCGGAATGCCAGGAATGGTTACCTGTTTACCTCGGCCGGGATTGTAAAGATCCGCAATGCGCGGCACCGTCATGATACCTCGCCGCTGGATGAGCATTGCGATTGTTACACCTGTAATAATTTTTCGAGAAGCTACCTGTATCATCTGGATAAATGTAGAGAAATGCTGGGCTCACAACTGAATACCATCCACAACCTCCGGTTCTATCAGAACCTGATGGCCGGATTGCGTGGGGCCATTGAAGCAGGTACATTGTCGGACTTTATAACCAACTTCTATGCTCTGCGCGGAGAGACCGTTCCGTCCCTGGGCAATGTTTGATCTATTCGCTAAACCAACGGAGATATTCAATGAAATCACTTAAAATGCTCGTTGCCGGCCTTTTGGCTGTGATGCCCGCTTTGGCCATGGCGCAGGACTCAGGCGCCCCGGGAATGGGTGTTATGGGCCAGGTGATCTTTTTCGCGGGCTTCATCCTGATTTTCTATTTCCTGATCTGGCGTCCGCAATCCAAGCGTGCGAAAGAGCACAAGGCTTTGATGTCCGGCCTGAACAAGGGTGATGAAATTGTGACCTCTGGTGGTGTTGCCGGCAAGATCACCAAGGTAACCGACGATTTTATTGTTGTGGAAATTGCCGACAACGTCGAAATTAAAGTCCAGAAAGTGGCCGTTGCCGCAGCTCTGCCGAAAGGCACGCTCAAGGACATCTGAGTGGGACCATCCAGCCGGTCATCCCTGGTGACCGGCCTGAATCTTCCTGGCTGAAACACCAAGGCCGGCCTGCAGGCCAGCTACAAGGGATCCCATGCTGAACAAGTATCCACTCTGGAAAAACCTGGTTATCCTGGTCGCGCTCGTGATCGGGTTTATCTACGCTTTGCCCAATCTCTTCCCCGACGACTACGCCATCCAGATCACCGGCGCCCGCAGTAGCACCGAAGTGAACGCCGGCGTGCTTGACAGAGCTGTTGGTGTTCTGGAAAACCGTGGCATCGAGGTTAAAAGCAGTAGTCTTCAGGATCGGGATGCTCTGATCCGTCTCACCACTTCCGAGGACCAGTTGCAGGCTCGACCGCTGGTGCAGGCTGCCCTGGGAAATGATTACCTGGTTGCACTGAACATGGCCGCCTCCACGCCAGCCTGGCTGAAAAGTCTCGGCGCCGGCCCCATGAAGCTGGGTCTTGACCTGCGGGGCGGTGTCCATTTCCTGCTGGAAGTCGACATGGAAACTGCCGTCAACCAGCGCCTGGAGGCCATGTCCGGCCAGATCAAGCGGCAACTGCGGGAAGAACGCATCCGTTACCGGGGCGGGGATGTTCAGGGCAATCGGGAGATTGTTCTCAGCTTCCGGGACGAGGCGTCCCGGGCTCAAGCTTTCAATCTGGTGCGTGACCAGTATAACGAGTTCCTCCTGGATCAGCAGACCGAGGGCGATGAATTCCGCCTCGTACTGATTCTTTCAGAAGCAGAAGTGTCCGCGATTCGGGATTACGCGCTCGAACAGAACCTGACGACCATCCGGAACCGGGTGAATGAACTGGGCGTTGCCGAGCCGCTGGTTCAGCAGCAGGGCGCCGACCGGATTATTGTTGAGCTACCCGGTGTCCAGGACACCGCACAGGCTAAACGGGTTCTTGGTGCCACCGCGAACCTTGAGTTCCGTATGGAGGCCCGCCAGGACGCGCCAGGCAGCGAGACCGAGGAGTTCAGTTTCCGGGACCAGCCCCGGCGCACCGCCCGCCTCGAACAGGAGGTGATCGCCACCGGTAACAACGTGGCTAATGCCCAGCAGGCTTTTGATCAAAACGGACAGCCACAGGTCAATATCACCATGGACTCCGTGGGTGGTGATCTGATGAACCGCGCCACCCGCAATGCCATTGGCCGCAGGATGGCGGTGCTGTTTATCGAATATCGTACCGAAACCGAAACCAGAATGGTCGACGGCGAGCCGAAGGAAGTGGAGAACCGCGTTGTTGAGAAAGGTATCATCAGCCTTGCCACCGTGCAATCCGCCCTGGGCAGCAGCTTCCGGATCACCGGGCTGGATTCCATCCCGGAGGCAGCGGAACTGGCGTTGTTGCTGCGGGCCGGCTCGCTGGCGGCTCCGATGTACTTTGTCCAGGAAAGGACCATCGGGCCGAGCCTCGGGCAGAAGAACATCGATGCCGGTATGATGTCGGTGGCGCTCGGCTTCGGTCTGGTTCTGCTTTACATGCTTGCCTACTACCGTGGATTCGGCATGGTGGCGAACGTTGCACTGACCCTGAACCTGATGCTGCTGGTGGCGTGCATGTCGATTTTGTCGGCAACACTGACCTTGCCGGGCATTGCTGGTATTGTTCTGACCGTTGGTATGGCAGTGGATGCCAACGTGCTAATCTTTGAGCGTATAAAGGAAGAACTCAAATCCGGTGTGCCGCCCCAGATGGCAATCAACTCCGGCTATTCCCGGGCCTTTGTGTCCATTTTTGACGCCAATATCACCACCTTGCTGGTTGCCGTCATTCTTTTTGCCATGGGCTCCGGCCCGGTGAAAGGGTTTGCGGTAACGCTGTGCATCGGGATCCTGACGTCGATGTTCTCTGGCCTGATGGTCAGTCGTAGCATCGTTAACCTTGTTTATGGCGGCCGCAGGGTCGAGAAACTGTCGATCGGAGGAAAGCTCGCCAATGTCTGAAGATCAGAAGCAACCGTTTGATTTTATGGGGTTGCGGAAGATTGCTTCCGTGTTCTCCATCGCGCTTATCCTTGTGTCCGTTGCCCTGTTGGCTACTCGTGGACTCAATCTGGGTATGGATTTTACCGGCGGCACCTCTGTAGAGTTGGAATATGCGGAGGCTCCGCAACTTGATGACATCCGGTCCAGGCTCAAGGCCGCCGGCTATGAGCAGTTCTCCGTCCAGAATTTTGGGGCTGACACTACAGTGTTGGTGCGTATGGCGGAGGCTGATAATGATCAGCTGGCGCCGGAAGTCACCCGGGCCCTGAAAGAGGGTGGCGTGAAACTTGAGCTGGTAAGCTCTGAGTTCATTGGTTCCCAGGTGGGCGAACAGCTCAGGGAAGACAGCGGTCTTGGTTTGTTGCTTGCCCTGGCGGTGGTGTTGATCTATGTGGGTATGCGCTTCCAGTTCAAGTTTGGTATAGCCTCGGTAGTGCCTCTGGTTCATGACGTGATTATTGTTCTGGGGGTCTTCGCACTGTTCCAGTGGACATTCGATCTTACCGTCCTGGCCGCCTTGCTTGCGGTTATTGGCTACTCACTGAACGATACCATTGTTGTTGCGGACCGTATCCGGGAAAATTTCCGCAAGATGCGTGTGGGTGAGCCGTGGGACATCATCAATGAGTCGATTCACCAGACCATTGCCCGCACCATCAACACCTCTGGCACCACACTGGTGGTCCTGCTGGCGCTGTACCTTCTGGGTGGCGAGGCGATCAACAACTTCGCCCTGGCCTTGATTATTGGTGTGGTTGTCGGCACCTATTCATCCATCTACGTGTCCGCAAGCCTGCTGATGGTGATGGGTGTGTCACGTGACGACCTGATCGTGCCACCGAAAGAAGGCGCGGAAAATGCCGAGGTGGATGAGCAGCCGCCGGAATGGCTGAACAGGATGTAACGGCATCTTTCGCCAATTCCGAGCATAAAAAAACCGCCAGCATTCTGTGGCGGTTTTTTTATGCTCGTCAGAACCGGAAGCCTCAACGAGGCAGGCGGCCCCGGAATGGGTGCAGTACTTTCAGCACCTCGCGGAATAGCTTCGGGTTTGCGACCACCAGCTGGCGGGCGTTACCGGTAGAAGGGTTGCCGGAGAAGTCACCGGTCAGTGCACCGGATTCCATGGCCAGTGTGACGCCAAGATCCAGGTCGGCCGCTTCCGGGCGGAAAATGATTGCAGCGTCCATCAGGCCCGCGGAAACCCGGGCGATGTCCAACACCACACAGCCGGAGGTGCGGAGCATGCCGGAATCCCGTGCCAGCACAGCGGCCATTTCGCCCCAGAGCATGGGGTCCTCGCTTTTACGGGCCTGATCCAACAGGTTGGTGGCGATGGCGGCTTTCCCTGGTTGCTTGATTTCCGAAGCGCGAACCCGGCGGCTGTTCAGGGCAGCGCCGTGGCCACGGCTGGCGGAGTATTCCTCGCCGGTAACAGGGTTTACCAAAAGCAGGTTTTCGGTGCGGTTATTCTTCTTCTGAGACAAGGCCAGAGCAAACTCCGGAATGCCCCGAAGGAAATTTTCACGGCCCAGGACAGGAAAAATATGCCAACTCTTCTCGCTGGTTCCGGCATCCGCTGCGTTCAGAGGCGCGATGCTGTGGTCCTTGTAGGCCTTCTGAAGCTGTTCGGCAAAGTTATCGTAGATGGACTGCTCAACCCGTTCCAGCTGCCGAAGGCGTTCTGAGCTGTCCTTATCCGTGGGTTCCTGGCGCTCGAAATGGGCTTTCAAATAATCAGACCCTTGACGCGCGACGCGCAGGGCCATTTTAATAGCTGGTTGCATCAGAGTGTTCATTATCCGGGTGTGTGAAGGCCGGATATCATAGCAAAAGATCACCCCGCTTGTATGTTTTTTGACTCAGCAATGGCACACGGATAGCCAGAGGTTACGGGTTCTCCGGGGGGCAGGGTGAGGGTACTTTCTGCTATCATTCCGCCCTGATCAATAACCTTGGGTCTGCTGACAATGCACAAAAGCGCACTTCCACGGGACTCACTTTGTCACGAACGAACGGAAACATTTCAGGATCAGATCCGGATTGTTCTGGTTGAGACCTCCCACTCAGGCAACATTGGGGCTGTCGCCCGCGCCATGAAGAACATGGGGCTGGATAATCTGTGGCTGGTTAATCCCTGCTCCTTTCCGGATGAGGCTTCCTATGCCCGGGCAGCAGGGGCCTCGGATGTGCTTGATAATGCCCGGGTGGTTTCTTCACTGGATGATGCCCTCGCCGATTGCATACTGGTGATGGGTGCGAGTGCCCGGGGCAGAAAGGTGCCCTGGCCGGTCTGTGCACCACCTGAGGCTGCAGCCGCTGCTGTTGGGCATACCGAAAGCGGCCCGGTTGCCATGGTGTTCGGAAGAGAGAACCATGGTCTGAGCAATGACGAGCTGCAGCGCTGCCACTATCACGTCCATATTCCGTCCAACCCGGGTTACAGCTCCCTTAATCTGGCCATGGCGGTACAAATCATGTGTTATGAATTGAGGATGTATTATCTGCGAAACCTTGAAGGCGGTGGAGAAAGCCCATACCTATCGTCGATGACCAGGCCCGGAGATGAGGGCTGGGACGTGCCGCCCGCCAAAGTTCACGATGTCGAGGGTTTTTTCGGGCATCTGGAACAGGTGCTGATTGATATCGATTTCCATCGACTGGAAAACCCGAGGCAATTGATGACCCGTTTACGGCGATTGTTCCAGCGGGCCAGACTGGATCGGATGGAAGTCAATATTCTCAGGGGTATTCTCACTGCTGTTCAGAAATCGGCAGGCATGCGGAATAACAACAAATCAACCGAGGCCGGCGCTGCGGCGGCGGAACAGGGTAATGGCCATGTTTGAGCGTTTACGGGAAGACATTAACAGCGTGTTCCACCGGGATCCGGCCGCCAGGAACACCTTTGAAGTTTTGACCAACTACCCGGGCTTGCACGCACTGCTTTTCCATCGGTTTTCCCATTGGTTGTGGAGTCTCGGTCTTAAATGGCTTGCTCGCACCATTTCCACCATTGCCCGGTGGCTGACCGGCATTGAGATCCATCCAGGGGCGACCATAGGCCGTCGGTTCTTCATTGACCACGGCATGGGCGTGGTCATTGGTGAGACCACAGTGGTCGGCAATGATGTGACCCTGTATCAGGGTGTTACTCTTGGCGGAACCAGCTGGAACAAGGGCAAACGCCATCCCACGATCGGTAACGGTGTGGTGGTTGGTGCCGGAGCCAAGATCCTTGGCCCCTTCGAGGTGGGTGAAGGGGCCAAGATCGGTTCCAATTCAGTGGTTACCAAAGCGGTGCCCGCGGGTGCGACGGTGGTTGGTATCCCAGGTCGTGCAATCGTCAAGCGCAAGGGCGAAGATGACCTGCGTCGCAAGGAGATGGAAGAGCGCATGGGCTTCGATGCCTATGGTGTAACGGAAGAAATGCCAGACCCCGTGGCCCGGGCCATGCGCTCGTTGCTTGATCACATGCACGCGGTGGATGACCGCATCGAGAATATGTGCAAAGCCTTGCACAAGGTGAACAGCGAATACCAGAACGGCGAGTTGCCTCCGCTTCAGGAAGAGGACTTTGACTGCGTTCGTGACGACGATGAGGTTCGCCGCTGAATACTTGACTAAAATAGTTGGTCAATTCATACTCTCAACTGCGTTTTTTGAGATTCAATCCCGTCACGGGGCTGACATTATGAAGTTGACCACCAAAGGCCGCTACGCCGTAACGGCAATGCTTGATCTGGCTCTGTATGGAGATCGGGGGCCGGTGAGTCTCGCCGACATTTCGGCCCGTCAGGGAATCTCACTGTCCTACCTGGAACAGCTGTTCTCCCGTCTCCGCCGCCAGAAGCTGGTTGTCAGTATTCGTGGCCCAGGTGGTGGTTACCGGCTCAGTCGTCCTGCGGCTGAGCTCTACATTGCCGAAGTTGTTGATGCCGTCAACGAATCGCTGGATACCACCCGGTGCGGCAACAAGGGTGATTGCCAGAATGGCGAGAAATGCCTGACCCACCATCTCTGGTCTGATCTCAGTGATCAGATTCATCGGTTTCTCAGCGGGATCAGTCTTGGGGATCTGGTGAGAAAACATGAAATCCGCCAGGTTGCGGAGCGGCAGAATCTCCGCCACTCTGATAATGGTTCTGATACCATCTATACGGAACGCCTGTCTGACCAGGCGCCGGCCTGATACCAACACTCAACACGCTTCCGGAAGCCATGAAAAAGCCCGTTTATATGGACTACGCGGCCACCACGCCCGTTGATCCTGCTGTCGCCGATGAAATGATGAAATACCTCACCCTGGATGGCGTATTCGGCAATCCTGCATCCCGCACACACGCCTACGGCTGGCAGGCGGAAGCGGCTGTGGAAGCCGCACGCAAGCAGGTTGCCGGGCTGATTCACGCCGACCCCCGTGAAATTGTCTGGACATCAGGGGCCACAGAGTCCGATAACCTGGCGATCAAGGGCGCGGTTGCCGGTCGTCAGGACGTTCATATTGTCACCTCGCGGATTGAACATAAGGCAGTCGTGGATACCTGCAGGTGGCTGGAGCGCCAGGGCACCGAAGTGACCTGGCTGGACCCTGCCGCTGATGGAACGATTGGTTTTGACCAGGTTATGGCTGCGCTCAGGGACAATACCCTGCTGGTCAGCCTGATGCTGGTGAACAATGAGCTTGGGGCCGTCACGGATATTGCCGCCATTGGTACCGAATTGCGCCAACGTGGCATTCTTTTCCATGTTGACGCAGCCCAGGCCGCGGGCAAGATGGCGGTTGATGTTACCTCTATGCCGGTGGATCTGTTGGCGCTTTCCGGACACAAGGTGTACGGACCAAAAGGGGTGGGCGCCCTGTATGTGAGGCGGTCTCCGGATGTACGTATTGAAGCCCGGATTCATGGTGGCGGGCATGAGCGAGGGATGCGTTCCGGAACCCTGCCGACCCACCAGATTGTAGGAATGGGAAAGGCATTCGCCATTGCCCAATCCGGGCTTGATGAAGAAATTGTTAAACTGGAGGCGCTCCGGGAGTCCTTCCTGGCCGGGCTCCAACAGCTCGACGGTGTCAGTCTCAACGGCAGCGAAAGCAGGCGCGTTCCCGGCATCGTCAATCTTTCCTTTGACGGCGTTGATGCCGAGTCCCTGATGTTGGGCCTGCGGGATCTGGCTGTCTCCTCCGGTTCCGCCTGCGCTTCGGCCAGGGTTGAGCCTTCTTACGTTCTCCGTGGCATTGGGCTGAGTGATGAGCAGGCCCATCGGGCGTTGCGTTTTTCTTTCGGTCGCTACACCACGGGAGAGGAAGTGGCTTTTGCCAGTTCACGAATAGTTGAGGTGGTAAGCCGCCTCCGTGCAGTGCGGTAGGAAGTTTGCCCCGGACTGCGTATAATCGCAGGCCAGAAAGCTTACCATAATCAAACTGGAGAAAAACCATGGGAACTGAGCGCACGCTCTCGATTATCAAGCCTGATGCGGTAGCAAAAAACGTAATCGGCGAAATCTACAGTCGCTTCGAGAAGGCTGGCCTGAATATTGTTGCTGCCAAAATGATGCACCTTACTCAGGAGCAGGCAGAAGGTTTCTACGCTGAGCATAAAGAGCGTCCATTCTTTAATGACCTGGTTGCGTTCATGACCTCTGGTCCGGTGGTAGTGCAGGTTCTGGAGGGCGAAGGTGCTATTCTGAAAAACCGTGACCTGATGGGCGCGACCAACCCCAAGGAAGCCGACGCAGGCACTATCCGTGCGGATTTCGCATCATCCATCGACGCGAACGCCGTTCACGGCTCTGATTCCGCGGCTTCCGCCGAGCGCGAAATCGCTTATTTCTTCAATGACAATGAGATTTGCCCGCGGGGCTGATTGCGTTGATCGGGGGCGAGATCACCCGGTCGCCTCCAAATGGATTATCTGATCAAGGTTATGAAATGACAGTGGCCGCTGAAAAAACCAACCTTCTGGGAATGCCGAAAGCAAAACTCGAGGCTTTCTTCGAATCTCTGGGGGAGAAGCGTTTTCGAGCCACTCAGGTGCTACAGTGGATCCATCAGCGTGGCGCCGATGACTTCGATCAAATGACCAATATGAGCAAGGCGCTGCGGGAAAAGCTGAAACTGGTTGCCGAGATCCGTGGTCCTGAGGTGGTTTACGACGAAACGTCCAAAGACGGCACCCGCAAGTGGGTGATGCGCATGGACAATGGCAATAGCGTAGAGACCGTGCTGATTCCGGACGGGGAACGCGGCACACTCTGCGTGTCCTCCCAGATCGGCTGTAGCCTGGACTGCACCTTCTGCTCCACGGGAAAGCGCGGGTTCAACCGCAATCTCACCGCAGCGGAAGTCATCGGCCAGGTGTGGGTTGCGCGCAAGGCCTTTATGCCCTTTGAGCCGGGTCCGGATCGGCCGATTACTAATGTGGTGATGATGGGCATGGGCGAGCCGCTGCTCAATTTTGACAATGTCGTGGATGCCATGAACCTAATGATGGAGGATCTCGCCTACGGGATATCCAAGCGCCGCGTGACCCTCAGCACCTCTGGTGTTGTGCCGGCTCTGGACCGCCTGTCGGAAGTTACCGATGTTTCACTGGCGATTTCCCTGCATGCGCCGAATGATGAACTGCGTAACAAACTGGTTCCGTTGAATAAAAAGTACCCGATTGCGGAATTGCTGGCGGCTACGAAGCGCTACTTTGCCCGCTTGCCGGACAAGCGCAAGGCGACGATCGAGTACACCGTGATTGAGGGGATGAACGATCAACCGGAGCATGCCCGCGAACTTGCAGTGCTTTTGCGGGATCTGCCGTGCAAGATCAACCTGATTCCGTTCAATCCGTTCCCGGAGAGTGATTTCCGGAGGCCGAGCATGAACGCAACCCGGCGGTTCCAGACCGTTCTGAACGAGGCTGGCTACATCACCACCATCAGGACAACCCGGGGCGACGATATCGATGCCGCCTGTGGCCAGCTGGTAGGGCGGGTTGAAGACAGAACCCGTCGGAGCCAGAGGTACATTCAGGTTCAGCAGGTGAATCCCTGAACCAGGGATCTTTTGCAGCCCAATTGAGGAAGGGGACAGCCGTGATAACAGCACCAGCATGCCGACGCTTTTCAATGTTGGCCATTATGCTGCTGACCCAGCTGATTACTGGCTGCGTTACCACCACTGACAGTCGGTTTTCACGGGAGGCGGATCGTCAGGAAGCCCTTGATAACTATGTGAAACTCGCTACCGCCTATATCGGCCAGGGCAATCTTGAGCGGGCCCGCCATCATCTGGATAGAGCGCTCAAGCTGGATTCAGATGACCCCGGCGCCAGGGCCGCCATGGGCCTCGTCTATAATGCGGAGGGTGAGCCGGAGCTGGCCGAGCGTAACTTCAAAAAGGCGATTTCCGGGGATCCGGCCTATACCAGGGCGCGGGTTTATTATGGTGCTTTTCTGTTCGGGCAGGGTCGGATGGACGATGCTCGCGATCAGTTCCGCGCTGCCTCCCGGGACACGGGTTATCAGGATCGTGGCTCTGTGTTCTTTAACCTGGGCATGACGCAGGAACGACTCGGCGATCTGGAAGCTGCAGCCACATCCTATCGCCGGGCGGTGGAGCTTACACGGGGCGATGCGCGCTCCCTGCTGGCGCTTGCACGGGTGTCCGTTGAGAGCGGCAATTATGATGATGCGGCCCGACACTATTCGCGCCTGATGTCACTGATGCAAAGGAATCAGCGCCTGGTGCATTCGCCGGAGAGCCTTCTTACCGGTATCCGAATCGCCCGCCATTTCAGTGATGAAAACCAGGAAGCGAGCCTCGCACTTCAGCTCAGAAACAAATTCCCGGAGTCAGCTGAATACCAACAGTATAAGGTTCTGATTTCTAATGGAAATTGAAGAAAACTCACAGCCAGCGACGAAGAAGCCGGTAGGGCAGCAGCTTCGAAAGGCCCGGGAAGAAGCCGGTCTGAGTAGCGACGATATCGCCGCAGTGCAGCATTTGCGCCCATCGGTCGTACAGGCAATAGAGTTGGGAGATTACAGCCAGATTGACAGTGAACTCTTTCTGAAAGGGTATGTCAGGGCTTATGCTAAACAGGTCGGGCTGGATGCGGACGCTGTCGTTGCCGACCTGGATCAGGAACTGGAGCCAATCCGGCAACAGCGGGAACGGGAGCAGGAAGCCAATCCTCTGGTTGATATTGAGCGGCGTAAGCATCGTAAACGTCGAATTGCCAAGACACTGGTTTGCCTTCTGGCTTTGGGCATTGCTGGTTATCTGGCCTTTACCTTGCTGCTGCCTGACTTGCTGCTTCCTGGACAGGAGGCGGGATCCTCCGGGGTGGTGACACAGCCTGAAGCTGTACTGGGCGACCAGGGTGGTACTGAGACACCGGCGGCAGCGACCGAACCAGAACGTTCCGGGCCTGAAGTGATAACGAGTGCGGACGAATCGTTGCCTGAGGTCACGGACTCAGGGCTCATGGCAACAGAACAGTCGGGGCCCGCTGAACCTGTCACAGATCAGATTCCAGCGGTTGTCCAGACTCCGGAGCCGGTGCTGGAAAATCCAGGAGGATTGTCTGAAGTGGCGGACACCGGTCGGCTGCAGATTCGTTTCAGCAATGATTGCTGGGTGCGGGTCAGTGATGCCGAGGGTAATCGCTTGGTGAATTCGCTTCAGCGCAACGGGGATCGGATCGATATTGCCGGATCAACCCCGCTGCGGGTTGTCATTGGCGCGGTTGACGCGATTGAATCCATCCGCTTCCAGGGTGAACCAGTGGATATCAGTGGCTACCAGGTTGTCAACAACCGGTCAGAATTTATCCTGACAATCTGAACCCTGATCAAATTTTCATATCGGTCAATGAGACATGAAACAGGATTCCCCGATTATCAGACGCAAATCCCGCCAGATCATGGTGGGCAATGTTCCGGTAGGTGGCGATGCGCCGATTGCAGTGCAGAGCATGACCAACACCAACACCTGCGATGTGGGGGCCACGGTTGGCCAGATTCAGGCATTGCAGGAAGCGGGTGCTGACATCGTGCGGGTTTCAGTGCCATCGATGGACGCCGCAGAGGCGTTCGGGAAGATTCGGAAGCAGGTATCCCTGCCGCTGATCGCCGACATCCATTTCGATTACAAGATCGCCCTGAGGGTGGCGGAGTTGGGCGTGGACTGTCTTCGTATCAACCCGGGCAATATTGGCCGGGATGACCGCGTCAGCGCCGTTATCAGTGCCGCCCGCGATGGCAGCATTCCTATTCGTATCGGTGTGAATGCCGGCTCCCTGGAGAAGTCTCTTCAGCGCAAATACGGCGAACCCACGGCAGACGCACTGGTTGAGTCCGCCATGCGTCACATTGAGATCCTGGACCGTCATGACTTCCAGGATTTCAAGGTGAGCCTGAAAGCATCGGAAGTGTTCATGACGGTGGATGCCTACCGCAAGATCGCCCGGCAGATTGAGCAACCGCTGCATCTTGGCATTACCGAGGCCGGTGGCCTGCGCTCGGGCACGGTCAAGTCTTCCATTGGTCTTGGCATGCTGCTGATGGATGGCATCGGTGACACCATCCGGGTGTCACTTGCGGCAGACCCAGTGCAGGAAATCAAGGTGGGTTTCGATATTCTCAAGAGCCTGCGGCTGCGGAGCCGGGGGATCAATTTCATTGCCTGTCCGAGCTGCTCCCGCCAGAATTTCGATGTGATCCAGACCATGAATGATCTGGAGACACGGCTGGAGGATGTCAACGACTCCCTTGATGTGGCGATTATCGGGTGCATCGTTAATGGCCCGGGTGAGGCCAAAGTTGCCGATCTCGGTCTTACCGGTGGCAGCCCCAGGAATCTTTTCTACATGGCGGGCAAGCCGAACCAGAAGCTGGACAACGCCACCCTGACTACCGATCTGGAGCGCCTGATTCGCGAGGAAGTGGCACGTCGCAAAGAGCAGGAAGAATCGATCATCGCCCGCTCGGATAGCTGATCGTTACCATTCCCGGGCAAAACCATCCAGACAGAGTTAAGGGTTACCATTGGCAAAGATTCAGGCAATTCGCGGGATGAACGATATCCTGCCGGAGCAGACGCCCGTGTGGCAGTTTGTGGAATCCACCGTGCGCAGGGTACTGGCCCAGTACGGCTACCAGGAAATCCGCATGCCGATTGTGGAACAGACCGACCTGTTCAAGCGATCAATTGGTGAAGTGACCGACATTGTCGAGAAGGAAATGTACAGCTTTGAAGATCGCAATGGCGACAGCCTGACGCTGCGACCGGAAGGCACAGCCGGTTGTGTCAGGGCGGCCGAGGAACACGGGCTGCTGTTCAATCAGACCCGTCGGCTCTGGTATACCGGCCCGATGTTCCGGCATGAACGTCCGCAAAAAGGACGCTATCGTCAGTTCCACCAGATTGGCGTGGAATGTTTCGGCATGAGCGGTCCTGATATCGATGCCGAGCTGCTGATACTGACCGCAAGACTTTGGAAAGAGCTGGGGCTCGCTGAGCATACCCGGCTGGAGATCAACTCCATAGGAACATCCGAGTCCCGGCGGGTTTACCGCACAGCCCTGGTGGATTATCTGGCCCAGTTCAAACCGGACTTGGATGCCGACAGCCAGCGTCGCCTGGAATCCAACCCCCTGCGCATTCTGGACAGTAAGGATCCCTCCACCCGCGAGATCCTGGAAAACGCGCCCAGCCTCAGCGACTATCTCGATGACGAATCCCGTGAGCATTTTGAGCGCCTGAAAACATTGCTGGATGCCGCGGGTGTGGCGTATTCAGTGAATCCAGCGCTGGTTCGAGGCCTGGATTACTACGGCAAGACCGTCTTTGAATGGATAACCGACAGTCTCGGTGCCCAGGGTACAGTGTGCGCTGGTGGCCGGTATGATGGCCTGGTGCAACAGCTGGGCGGCAAACCGACGTTCGCGGTTGGCTTTGCAATGGGCCTCGAGCGCCTTATTCTGCTGCTGGAAACGCTTGAGCTGGTTCCGGATCATGTCAACGGCAATGCCGATATCTATGTGGCAGCGATGGGTGACCTGGCCCCGGCGCTGATACTGGCTGAAAAGCTGCGGGCAGCCTTGCCGGAGCGGGTGATCATCTCCCATTGTGGCGGCGGTAGTTTCAAAAGCCAGATGAAGAAGGCCGACCGAAGTGGCGCCAGGTACGCGGTGATTCTGGGCGAGAATGAAGTGGCCAATGGAACCGCCGGACTGAAACCCTTGCGTGCCGATGAGCCGCAAACCGAGATAGCCCAGGACGAGCTTGCCGACACCCTGGCCGCAGCACTGGCCCGCTGATTCCGGCCAAATTGACTGATAAAAAAGCGAAAATTCGACTACAGAGGAGTCCCCATGGCAGAGTTGCGCACCGACGAAGAACAGGTCCAGGCGATCAAGGACTGGTGGAAAAAAAATGGCAGTTCCCTGCTGATCGGCATTGGTGCGGCCCTGGTCATTGTGTTTGGCTGGCAGGCCTGGCAGAGCCAGCAGGCCCAGCAACGCACAGAGGCAGCGAGCCAGTTCGCCAACCTCCTCAACGCCTTCAGTGAACAGTCCGATGAAACCAGTGGGGAGAAGACCGTTGCTTTCGTGGCGCAGACCCTGAGGCAAGACTATACGGATAGCGCCTATGCGGTTTACGGCAACCTGATCCTCGCGCGTCAGCAGTTGATGCGGGAGGGCGACGCCGAAGCGGCGGTTGATTCTCTGAAGTGGGCGCTGGAAAACACCGGTGAGCACGAGGCACTGGCGCTGGTGGTACGTAACCGTCTGGCTCGTGCACAGTTTTCCGCCGGTCAGTATGAGGATGCTCTGGCCACCATCGACGGTGCCGGCAATGCCGATACTTTTAGTGCCATTTACTCCGAACTCCGTGGCGACATACTGTTGGCACAGGGCGACCCTGAGGGAGCCCGTGACGCCTACCTTGCTGCCCGGGAGCAGAGCCAGCAGGGGCGTAGCGGTATTCTCGAGCTGAAACTGGCAGACCTCGGTGTCGGGGAGGGTGCCTGATGCCGGTTCTTCGCGACAGAATCACGAAGCGCGGACTGCTGCTGGGGCTGGTGCTTCTGGCCATACTTTCCGGCTGCAGTACTACCGATACGTTTGAACAACCAGCGCCGGTTCCCGATATCGAGGCGTACGCTGAATTCAAGA
>JAXHUV010000149.1:0-5598 GCA_034189445.1 Pseudomonadota bacterium | reverse complement strand
GCAGCATCAGGCATCACCCCCGCCACCGGCAGCCGGATTCGGAACCGCCGACTTGCGGCGGTCCGGGGAACGCCGCTCCGGAACCACCGCCAACAACTGCTCAACACTCTCTTTCAGTGGCGCGCTCTCATTGAGTCCCTGCTGCAAAAACTGGCGCATATTGCCGATGTGAGTGATGGCAAAATCGGTCTCGGGGTCCGAGCCCTTGGCGTAGGCGCCCACGGAAATCAGGTCCCGGGCCTGCTGGTAGCGGGAATACACCTGCTTGAACCGCTGGGCACGGGCGAAATGTTCGGTTTCGGTGACCTGGGGCATCACCCGGCTTATGGAGGCTTCCACATCAATAGCCGGATAATGCCCCTCTTCGGCAAGCCGCCGGGACAGCACAATATGGCCGTCCAGAATCGCCCGGGCCGCATCGGCGATCGGATCCTGCTGGTCGTCACCCTCGGTAAGCACGGTGTAGAAGGCCGTAATCGAGCCACCACCGGGGCGGCCGTTGCCGGTTCGCTCCACCAATTGGGGCAGCTTGGCAAACACCGAAGGCGGATAGCCCTTGGTCGCCGGCGGCTCACCCACCGCGAGAGCGATCTCCCGCTGGGCCTGGGCATAGCGGGTCAGGGAATCCATCAGCAGCAGCACGCGTTTACCCTGATCCCGGTAATACTCGGCAATCCGGGTGGTCAGCATGGCGGCGCGCAGCCGCATCAGGGGCGAGTCATCAGCGGGCGCGGCCACCACCACCGAGCGGGAAAGCCCCTCCTCGCCCAGTATGTCTTCGATAAATTCCTTTACCTCACGCCCCCGTTCACCAATCAGGCCGACAACGGTGATGTCGGCATCGGTGAAGCGGGTCATCATCCCCAGCAGCATGCTCTTGCCCACACCACTGCCGGCAAACAGACCGAGACGCTGGCCCTGGCCGACGGTCATCAGCGCGTTGATGGCCCGGATACCAACATCCATGGACTGTCGAACCGGTGCTCGATTCAGGGGATTGATGATATCGCCGGTGAGCGCGACCCGGGCCTCGGCCTGCAGGGGCCCTTTTCCGTCCAGGGGTTCACCACTGCCATCCACCACCCGGCCGAGCAACTGGGGCCCCACCGGAACACGGCTGGCGGCGGACAGGGGCACCACCCTGGCACCTGGCTTCAGCCCTTCCATGGCCGTTAGCGGCATCAGGTAAACCTTGTCGTCCTCGAAGCCCACCACTTCCGCTTCAACGTTGCCTGTGTTCTCGCCAAAGATCACGCATCGATCACCCACAACCATGGGACAACCAACAGATTCCAGTGTCAGGCCCACCATGCGGGTCAGTCGACCCGAGAGCTCGGGTTCAGGTTCGTTGTCCAGAAAGCTCTGAAAACGGTTAAGACGATCAGCGAGGTTCGAGGTCATCACCGTCACCTTGATCCTGCGCCGGCTTTCGATTTTCCGCGGACTCTTCGGTCTCGCTGGAATCCAGTACGTTCCGGTGAAAACCGGTCAGATCCTCCATCATGGAATCCAGCTCCTCGGTCTCTCCACCCTCGCTGTCGTTCATCTGCTGGTCCAGCATGCTCTGAACAGCCCGCTGGAAACGTTTCTCGACGGTAAAATCCACCAGGCTGTGGCGGGTTTCCACCTTGCAGCCACCGGGCAGAATGTCCGTGTCTTTAATCACGGAAGCGGTCGCTTCCAGGCGGGCGGCAACCTCGCGAACCATCTCACAATCTTCGGGATGAATGTGGATGCGGATATTCTCGGCGGTGGACGGTAGAGCCTCCATGGCGCGACGAACCACCTGGCGGATCTGGGAGGAGTCAATGGTCAGTTCGCGGTAGACCACCGCCCGCGCCAGAACCGTGGTCAGGTTAACCAGCGAGGTTTCAATCTCGTCCTCGTGGTGCCGGATTGGCAGCAGCAGCTCACCCAGCAAGTGTTCGAGACGGTCAAGTTTGGTGTCAATTTCCTTGCGGGTATCGTCGTAGCCCTGGGTTTTGCCCTGTTCCCTGCCCTCTGCCAGGCCGGTTTCCAGCCCTTCCCGATGTCCTTCTTCCTTACCGGCTCCAAGGCCATCCTGATAGCCCTGGTCACGCCCCTCTTTATAGCCGTCTTCACGGGCCGCCCGACGGATCTCGTCCATGTCGGCTGCGGTCAGGGGCTTGACCTCCCGCTCCTCTTCCCGGGCCACTTCGTTGCCACGGGCATCGAGCAAGGGCAGTTCCCAACGCTCATAGGCGGTCAGCTGCTCCTTGGGAATCCGGTTGACGTCTCGGGTGGAATCTTTCATCACATCATTTCTTCGCCGGCACCGCCGAGGGAGATTTCGCCGGCCTCGGCCATACGGCGTGCGATGGTGATAATATCTTTCTGGGCCGATTCAACTTCGCTGACCTTGACCGGCCCCTTGGCTTCAAGATCATCCTGCAGCAATTCCGCGGCACGCTTGGACATGTTCTTGAAGATCTTGTTCTGAACCTCCTCGTCGGCACCCTTGAGGGCTACCACCAGAACTTCCGAGGAAACTTCCCGCAACAGTGCCTGGATACCGCGATCGTCCACTTCCTTGATGTTGTCGAACACGAACATCAGATCCTCAATGGTGCTGGCAAGATCCGGATCCATATCCTTGATGGAATCCATCAGATTGCCTTCTATGGCCCGGTCCATGAAATTCATGATATCCGCTGCCCGCTTGACACCACCAATCCGGCTGGTCTGGGAGGCGGCACCACCGGAGAACTGTTTCTCCAGAATATCGTTAAGTTCCTGCAGCGCCTGGGGCTGGATACTTTCCAGTGATGCCACCCGCATCATGACGTCAAGGCGGACTTTTTCATCGAGGGTACCCAGAATTTCCGCCGCCTGGTCCGGGTCCAGATAGGAAATAACAATGGCCTGGATCTGCGGGTGCTCATAGCGAATGATGTCACCCACGGCTCGCGGCTCCATCCATTTGAGGGTATCAAGGCCGGTGGTATTGCCGCCAATCAGGATACGGTCGATCAGACTGGACGCCTTATCATCACCCAGGGCCTGGGTCAGCATTGTCCGGATGTACTCGTCATTGCCCACGCCCAGTCCGGTCTGGCCACCCACGGCATCAACAAACTGGTTCATCACGTAGGTGACTTCGTCTTTGCTGACGTCCTTCATCTGAGCCATGGCCACACCCACACGCTGAACCTCCTTGGGGCCCATGTGCTTGAGGATTTCCGCCGCGTCCGCCTCGCCCAGTGACATCAGCAGAATCGCAGCCTGCTCCACACGCGGGATCTTCCGCTGTGGTTTCTGCGGCTCATTGCCACCCTGTTGATTGGCTTGTTCAGTCATCGACATTCACCCACTGGCGCATTACCTGTGCGACCCGCGCCGGGTCTTCGGCAATCAGACCTTTCAAGGCATTCAGCTGCCTATCATAACCGTCTGTGGCACCCGGCAAAAGCAGGTCATCCTGGGAGGACATGGCCTTACGCAACTCATCTCCGCCCTGGATACCGTCAAGGCCACCGTAACCGCCTCCACTACCCGAATCCAGGCCACGCTCCCGCTGGCCACCGCCCGACAAGCTCTTGAGGGTGGGGCGTAGCAACCCCAACACCAGCACCAGAATAACCAGGCCCGCCAGTACCTGTTTCATCAAGTCCCAGAACCAGGGCCGTTCCCAGAAGCCCGGGGCCTCGAACTCAACGGCTTCTTCCGGCGCGAATGCGGTATTCATTACCGTTACGCTATCACCCCGGGCAGCGGAATAACCCACGGCATCCCGCACCAGCATACTAAGGCGCTGGAGCTTCTGCTCCGGCCAGGGCTCATAACTGACTTCGCCAGTCTGCGAATCCATCACTTTCATATCGTCCACCGCCAGAGCCACGGTAACCCGTTTGACCCCTCCCAGCTCCTGGCGCCGATAGCTGACCGTGCGATCCATTTCATAGTTCCGCGTGGACTCGCTACGTATGTTCACTGGCGGGGGCGCAGCCTCTTGGCCATTGCCGCCGGCGGCCTGCTCCGGCACCGTCGCATTACCCGGGGGCTGGTTCGCCAGGGCGCCGGGAATTCCTCCCTGGGCGCCGGCTGCACGCTGCTCACTGAGCTCACGTTCGCTGCGCACCGCCCGCTGTTCCGGGTTGAATAATTCCTCTGCCTGTTCCACCGATGAGAAGTCCAGGTCCGCCGACACCTCGGCCCGGTAGCGACCATCGCCAACAATCGGTCCGATAATGGAGGCCACCCGGCGGGTCAGACGCTCCTCAACCCTGGCGGTATATTCATACTGGTCCGACATCTGGTCGGCGTTGGTTTTGCTCTGCTTACCAGTCAGCAGGTTGCCGTTCTGGTCGACAACGGTTACCTGCTCCTTGCTCATCATCGGAACGCTGCCGGCAACCAGGTTCACAATGGCGTTGATCTGTTCCTGTTCCGGCCGGCGGCCAGCAAAGACTTCCAGAAAAACCGAGGCAGACGGGTCGCGGGCATCGCGTACAAAGACGGAACGCTCCGGGATTGCCAGGTGCACCCTGGCATTCCGGACACCGCGCATACTGGCAACGGTGCGGGCCAGCTCACCCTCAAGCCCGCGGCGGTAAGAGATGGTTTCCATGAACTGGGACGTTCCCAGACCGCGCTCCTGGTCCAGCAACTCGTAGCCCATGGTCTGGCGATCCGTCACGCCTTCGGCCGCGAGCTTCAGCCGTGCGTCGTAGACCTGATCGGAAGGCACCAGCAACGCGCCGGTGCGCGGGTCCATCTTGTAGTCGATGCCACTGCTGTCGAGAATGGTCGTCACGTCCTGCGGGTTGTAGGAAGAAAGATCCCCCACAACCGGCTGATAGTTCGGCTCCTGGGCCCAGAGTACGACCGCCAGCCCCAGCGCAACACTGGCAGCAAGCCCCACCATCAAGCCGATCTGGCGCAGCAGATTGAGCCGGTTGAACCCCATGAACAGGTCGCTACGGCTTTCTGGCGCGTCGCCCTCCCCGGCCGCCGGCATGTTAGAGGCGTTGGTTTCTGCTGGTAGGCTGGCCATGACCCTGCTCCGTTATCAGATCGGCATGTTCATAATGTCTTCGTAGGCCCGAACCACCCGGTTACGTACCTGGGTCAGCGCTTCGAAGGAGACAGAGGATTTCTGGGCGGCAATCATCACCCGGGTGATATCCACGCTCGGGTCGCCTATATCGTACGCGGTTTGCAGATCCCCCGCGGTTTTCTGGAGGTCGTTCACGTTGTTCACGGCCTTGCCCAGCATATCATTGAAGCTGGGCGTCTCCGGGGTTTCCTGAACCTGGCGGGGACCGTCTATACGGCCACGAACCGATTGATCCTGTTCGACCCGCTGGTTCTGCATCATCTGGGAACGCAGGGACCGGATATCGGACAAAACACTGTTGATGTCGGCACGCTGGACCATAACTCTCTCCTGGCTCCGCCCTCCCCGGGACGGAATTGCTCTTGATGTGCGGTTAGTCCCGATTAAGCAATTGACAGGCCAGGTTCGTTTTTAAATTCAATATCAAATAGATAGAAATACTCGCCCTGATGCAGAGAAAATCAATGACGGACTTTTGACGACCCATTTGGTGTTGTGTCAGCAAGCATCAGGCCTTGTCT
>JAXHUV010000148.1:0-5647 GCA_034189445.1 Pseudomonadota bacterium | reverse complement strand
ATTCAGAGCAGCCTGGTGACTGAGAACGCCGGTTAAACCAATTCCGATCAATCCTGCCATGATCCGTTACTCCTCTGTACCCTTACCGCCCATAGACATTGTCATCAGCGAATCCCGGTTCATAATACTGCGGATCTTGGAGCCGTATTCCGGATCCGTGGCATAGCCTGCTTCCTGAAGCCTGTCGGCAAATTCTTCCGGTTTGTCCGCCACCGACAACACCTCGCGGTAACGCGGATTCGATTCCAGGAATGACACATAATCCCGGAAGCTCGATTCGTAATCCGGATAGGCCCGGAAGCTGGCCCGCTCTTTCATCGGAAGACCTTCACGGTATTCCGTTGTTGTGATCGAGACTGCGCCACCTGCCCAACGTCCGTCGGCCTTGATACCAAAGATGTTGAAACTGGGCTTGCCCTGGTCGCCCCGGATCATGTGCCGACCCCAGCCGGTCTCCAGCGCCGCCTGGGCCACCATGAGTTTTGGATCGATTCCGGTATCCCGGCCAATGCGCTCGGCCACAGGCAGCAGGGCTCTCACAAAATGTTCCGGCGATTCGAACTGCTCAGGCAGCTCGAAAGCGCCTTCTGGCGATGCCGGTGCCGACTGCTTCACCATCGATTCAACTTCCCGCACCCGCTCCGGCAATTTTGCCGAAAGCGCCGGCAAATTCCGGTCATAATCCGCCAGGTTTTCCTTGGGGCCTGCAAGCCTGCCACCCTCGTTGTCCATGCCCGGAACCTGCTTGCCGAGTTGACGTACCAGCGCCTCGGCAAGACCACTGCCCTTGCCCCCGGCCATGGTCAGGCTCATCTGACTGTCGAACATATCCCGGTACAGCTCGGACTGGTTACTGTGCAGGTAGTTGCCCTCGGAGAGAACATCACCGGCCTTGCGCATGGACTTCAGCATTTCAGACAGGAACAGGCTCTCGAACTGGCGCGCCACCTCACGCAGAGCTGACTCTTTGTCAGTACGAGCCTGGGCCTTCAACGCATTGAGACCGTTGAAGTCGGTATAAACCCGGGCCTGTTGAACCTTGTAGTCCTGCATCATGCCACCTAGATAACAATCAGCTCGGCACGCAGTGCTCCGGCTTGTTTCAGGGCCTCAAGTACCGCCATGACATCCCCCGGAGCCGCGCCCACCTGGTTTACGGCCTGTACGATCTCGTTCAGGGTAACGGCGGGACCAAACTTGAACATCCGGGCCGGCTCCTCGGTAACGGCAATCTGGGAATCCTGCTCAATGGCTGTGTCACCACCGGCAAAAGGATTCGGCTGCTCCACATTGGGGTTTTCCTGAATGGTTACTGTCAGATTGCCGTGGGTGATCGCCGCCGGACTGACCTGTACGTTCTGGCCAACCACGATGGTGCCAGTGCGACTGTTAATCACCACTTTCGCGGCATCCTGAGCCGGATCTACCTCTATGTTCTCGAGAATCGACAGGAAGCTGACCCGCTGGGAAGGATCCCGTGGTGCACGAACCGAAACCGACGTGGCATCGTGGGCATAGGCCATATCCGGGCCAAGACGGTCGTTCACCGCTTCCACCACCCGACGTGCCGTTGTGAAATCCGGACGCAGCAGATGGAAGGTGATGGTATCGCCCTGACTGAACGGCGAAGCTACCTCTCGCTCAATCGTGGCACCATTGGGAATACGACCAACGCTGGGAACGTTCACGGTGATTCTGGATCCGTCCCGCCCCTGGGCGCCGAAACCGCCAACAACCAGGCTGCCCTGGGCCATGGCGTAGACATTGTTATCAGCGCCTTTGAGAGATGTCATCAGAAGAGTGCCGCCACGCAGACTGTCGGCGTTACCAATGGACGAGACGGTGATGTCAATTTCCTGTCCGGCCTTGGCAAAGGGCGGCAGCGTCGCGCTCACCGTCACCGCTGCAACATTGGCAAGATTCGGATTAACACCTTCCGGGAGGGTCACACCAAACTGATTCATCATGTTCCGGAAGGTCTGATTGGTAAAGGGAGCCTTGTCACCGGTTCCGTCAAGACCAACCACCAGGCCATAACCCACCAGCTGGTTGTTGCGAACGCCTTTGATCCGGGACAGGTCTTTCAGACGATCCGCCAGCACCGGCGCCGCGATCAGTGTCAGCAGCAGGAACCAGGCTGAAAACCGGCGAAAACTCATAGCGGCCACCACTCACTGTTGAAGAAGCGCGCAAGCCATCCCATCTGGTTTGCCTGATCAAAATCACCGGTGCCGCCGTAGGCGATCCGGGCATCCGCAATACGGTTAGAGGCAACGGAGTTATCGGGCTGGATATCCTGAGGGCGAACCAGCCCGGTCAGGCGAATGTATTCGTCACCATTGGTCAGCGACAGCCACTTTTCACCCCGAATCCGAAGCAC
Organism: Pseudomonadota bacterium; assembly: GCA_034189445.1. GTDB lineage: Bacteria > Pseudomonadota > Gammaproteobacteria > Pseudomonadales > Oleiphilaceae > Marinobacter. The sequence continues at coordinate 3,267 of JAXHUV010000148.1, read as the reverse complement.
GCCATTGGGCAGCACCTCAGTCACCGTGACGGTAATGCTGCCGGCAAGGCTGTTGCTCTGATCAGCCTCGGCCGTACCTTCAAAATCCCGCTCGTTATTCAAAGACGTGCCGATACCGAAATTGTTCTTGCCCAGAATATTTGGCTCTGGCAACGTAATCTCATTGTCCTTGGTGATACTGGTTTCGGCATTCTTGCTGGCGCGGGTGGATTCCTGCAGGTTCACCGTCAGCACATCACCCACGTTCAACGCCACGGTATCGCCGTAGAAGTTGTAGTTTCTGGACACCTGGTAGATAGAACCGGAGGCGCTGTCCCGCTGCATCATGGCCTGAGGGCGAACCGGTGCGAACTCCGGGTCATCCGGAACGGCCCGGGGGCGGCTCATGGCGGTACACCCCTGCAACAGAACAAGAACCACCAGGGTTGCCAATGTACTGACACCTTGGCTTTGGGGTGCCCTGCTGGATAGCATCAATTTCATGGCGTCACCTCTGATGGCGTTAGCCAATGTTGTTGGTGATGAACTGGAGCATCTGGTCGGTTGTGGAGACCACTTTCGAGTTCATCTCGTAGGCCCGCTGAGTGGTAATCATGTTCACCAGCTCTTCCACCACCTCAACGTTGGACGCCTCCACGTTGCCCTGTTCAATACTGCCAAGCCCCGCCAGCCCCGGCTCACCTTCCGTGGGATCACCACTGGCGTTGGTCGCCTTGAACAGGTTGTTACCAATGGCCTGCAGGCCCTGGGGGTTAATAAAATCCACCAGCGTAATCTGGCCCAGGTTAATCGGTGCCGTCTGATCGTCCGTTACTGCCGTCACGGTGCCATCCTTACCAATGGTGATAGTGGTGGCGTTCTCCGGCACGTTAATGGCCGGCTCCAGTGGGTAGCCATCCGGATTGACCATATCGCCATCAGCATTCAGTTGAAACTGACCATCACGGGTGTAGGCGATCTGGCCATCCGGTAATTGCACTTGCAGGAAACCACGGCCATTGATCGCCATATCCAGAGGTTGCTCGGTAATCTGCAGGTTGCCCTGGGAGAACTGCTTGGCGGTACCAACAACCCTCACACCGGTACCCAGTTGCAGACCGGACGGTAATTCAGAGTTTTGGGTTGTCAGACCGCCAGGCTGCCGGTTGATCTGGTACAGAAGGTCCTGAAACACCGCCCTGTCCCGCTTGAAGCCAGTGGTGTTGACGTTTGCCAGGTTGTTGGAAATGGTGGACATGTTGGTGTCCATTGCGCTCAACCCGGTCTTGCTGACCCAAAGTGCTGGATGCATGCTGGTTACTCCTTGCCGGGGGCAGTCAGGCGGCCATTTTTTGCCGCTTTAGACCCGCCAGGCCAATGTGTTCAGTCGTTATTTAAAGGTTCTGCAACAGCCGTGCCGTTGCTTCGGAATTGTCGTTGGCAGTGGTCATCACCTTCACCTGCATCTCGTATTGCCGGGACAGCTGAAGGTTCGAGATCATCTCTTCCACCGCATTCACGTTTGAGCTCTCAAGGAACCCGGAGGCAACCCGCTGGTTTGCATCCGGTGGTTCGGGCCCATCCAGAGCCTGATCTGGCTTTCGGCGCATGTGTCCGTCAAGACCTTTCTCCAGGGCTTCCGGCGGCGGGCTGACCAGTTTCAACCGGTCCACTTCAACCAACTGGTCCGGTGGTCCACCCACAGGAATAATTGAGACGGTGCCATCGGCGCCAATCTGAACGTTATCGAAAGGGGGAAGCGCAACCGGCCCGCCATTGCCAAGCACCAGTTCGCCATTGGCCAGTCGCACCAGACCGTTGACATCCACCTGGAGGCTGCCACCGCGGGTGAAGACTTCCTCGCCCTGATCGTTCTGGATGGCAAGCCATCCCTCACCTTCCACAGCCACGTCCAGTTTGCGACCGGTTTCCATCAAGGCACCGGCGGAAAGGTCCGTGCCGGGCCTTTCTGTCATGGCATAGGCACGAGTGGGGTGGTGCTCCCCGTAAACAGGCATACTGCGGGCCTGGGCGAAGTCTTTTTTGAAGCCGGTGGTGCTGACGTTCGCCAGATTATTAGCATGAGCCTGCTGGGCCAGCATAGTCTGCTTAGCGCCAGACATACCGATGTAGAGGGCTTTGTCCATGGGAAAACTCCTGCCGGAATTTTGACTGTTTCCAGTCTTCCTGCAGGAGTCATGCCATATTCGCAGTGTCCCGTCTGGTTGGCGAACTTAACGGAGGTTGATGATGGTCTGGGTGACCGCATCGGAGGTTTCAATGGTCTTGGCATTGGCCTGATAGTTGCGCTGGGCGATGATCAGGTTGACCAGTTCGGCAGAGAGGTCGACGTTGGACTCTTCTACCGAGCTTGCCGCGATGGCACCCAGGGTGCCTGTATCCGGTTTGCCAATGACCGGCTGGCCGGACTCAAAGGTTTCTACCCATGCGGTATCACCTACCGGCGAAAGTCCATCGGTGTTATTGAAGCTTGCCAGGGCGACTTGACCAAGAGAATTGGATTGCCCATTGGTATAGCGGGCGAAAATAACTCCTTCGTCCGATACATCCAGACCAGACAGGCGGCCGGTGGTGTAACCGTTTTGCTGCTGGTCATTAACACCAAACGCTGCGCCGTATTGGGTGGCATCGCCCAGATCAATAACAAACGCGGAACTCGTAGGCGGTTCAGGAATCGGACTCACCACAGCATCCGGATCATCTGGAGGACCATCCGCACCATTAGGATCACCGCTGGGATCCTTGGGGACCCAGTCCGTGATAAGAATCTCACCATTCGCTGAGACATTACCTTCTTGGTCTGTGATAGAGGCCAAATCACCACTTTCATTGAAGGTTGCGGTGTACGGAGCCTGATCAGTGCCACCCACCAACTCACCATCAATCTGCATATAAACAGACCACTGGCTTTCACCGACACCGCTACCTGGAGATGGCTCCTTCACGAAGAACTGGGTTAACTCATGCGAATTACCGAGGCTATCATAAATGGTCGTCGAAGTAGCGTGGTTGTATGTGCGCTGATCAATGGGGTTAAACGCATTGATTCTTTCAACATCTGCATTAGCAAAATAATCGGGGTCAGAGAATGGTGAGGTGGCAATGTCAGAGGTAATTCCGGATATCGACCGATCAGCAGTAACTTCCACATTGCCCTCTACCGCTTCAAGGGAATTGAAGGTTTCCGGGGTGCCGACCGTCCCCCAACGTACCTTCAAATCTTCCCCCGAACTATCAGTCACCGTTAGGGTATTGCCATCTCTGCTG
>JAXHUV010000147.1:0-5771 GCA_034189445.1 Pseudomonadota bacterium | reverse complement strand
CCAACCGGGTCGTCGGTTTCGAGGCCCTGGTTCGCTGGCAGCACCCGGAGCGTGGACTACTCTACCCCAGGGATTTCCTGCCTCTGGCGGAGGAAACGAAACTGATCGGCCAGCTCAGTGAACGGGTTCTGGACCAGGCCTGTCAGGATGTCGGACGCTGGATCCGGGCCGGCCATGCCGACCTCAGGCTGGCAGTCAATCTGTCGCCCACCCAGGTCGAACACCCGCAGTTTGTGGAAACCCTGATGCAGCGGGTAAAAGCTCACAACTTCCCGGCCGGCAACCTGGAAATCGAAATCACCGAAAACCTGATCATGAACGATCTTGAGCAAATTTCCCAGAAACTCCGGGATCTGGCGGCTCAGGGTGTCCGAATAGCGATTGACGATTTTGGCACCGGCTACTCGTCACTGAACTACCTTCATCGGCTCCCCATCCATACGCTCAAGGTCGACCAGTCGTTCGTAAAAGCCATTCGCAGCGGAGAAGACGGCGCGTGTATCGTCAATGCCATCGTCGCCATGGCTCACGGGCTGAAGCTGGAGATCGTTGCCGAAGGCGTGGAGACCGACGAACAACTGGAATACCTGAAAAGCCTGGGCTGCCACCAGGTTCAGGGCTTCTTTTATGGGCCGGCGAGACCGGCCGCCGAAATTTCAAGAACCCTCGAAACCACCAGAGCCAAAGCCGATTCCCGTCAGGTATTTTCCATGCCCTGACGACTCACGCGATAACTGAAGCATCAGGTGCTTCACCAACGTTCGTTCACCAGTTTCGGCGCCATTTTCAGCCCCGCCATGAAAGGGCCGATTCCTGTGGGCGCAGGGCCTGAAAACAGCGCCGCGCTTACCGGTTGTTGCCCCCGTGCCCCACAGGCATGGCTTTCGGCCAACGCAAGCTGCCCGGTCTGGTCCAGTAGCCAGGCCACCCGTCGGGCGATGGCCTCCCCCGAGTCGACCCAGAAGCGAACCGACGGCAAACTCTGTTTCAGACTTTCCAGTAACAACGGATAATGGGTGCAACCGAGCACTACCGTATCCACGTCCGCTTCTCGGAATGGCCTCATGGCCGCTTGCAACTCGACAAGTGGAGCCTCGATTCCCGAAACCAGATCTTCCGCCCAGCGCACCAGCCCCGGATGACCGATACGTTCAACCCTGCAGTCACCAGCGAATTCCTCGACCAGCCTGTTCAGGTAAGGTCTGCGAACCGTTGCCGGTGTCGCCAGCAGCCCGATCCGCCGATTGATCGTTTTCATCGCCGCCGGCTTGATAGCGGGCACCACCCCCACAACCGGCACCTGTGTCATGGCTCGCAAATGCGGCAGAACCACGGTACTGGCCGTATTACAAGCCACCACGATAAGGTCCGATGGGTACAGCTCAAGGGCTCTGGCAATCAGGGTGCAACAGCGGTTGATCACGACTGTTTCGGATTGGCCGCCATAGGGGAAGCCTGCATTGTCCGCCAGGTAGACGATGTCCAGGCCGGGCAGGTGTCGGTGAATACAGTCCGCTACGCTCAGCCCTCCCACCCCGGAATCGAACACCAGAACCCCAGGAGGCACCGGCGCACTCAAACCGGAATACCTCCCCGGGAAATCTCGTTCTCCATTGCCCGGATCAACCGCCCCGCAATCGTGGTTTCCGGCGGCACCGGTGGGGTATCGCCCGGTAAAAACCAGTCGGCATCGGCAAGCTCGTCTTCCTGGAGAACCAGCTCGCCCCCTGCGTAATCGGCAAAGAAGCCGACCATAAGCTGATGGGGGAAAGGCCAGGGTTGCGAGGCATGGTAGCGGATATTGGTGATATCCAGCCCGGTTTCTTCCTTCACCTCCCGGTGCACGGCGCCCTCAAGGCTTTCACCCGGCTCAACGAACCCGGCAACCAGGCTGTAGAAATGCATCCTGGCCCGCGAGGATCTGGCAAGCAGAAGCCGGTCATCCCGGCGAATGACCACAATTACGCAGGGAGCCAGCCTCGGATACCAGGGAATTCCACAGGGTTCGCACCATTTCGCCCGCTCCAGGGGGTGGAAGCCGGTAGGTTCGCCACACCGACCGCAATAACGGTGGTCCCGCCACCACTGCCAGACCTGGAAACCGGTGCTGAGCATATCCACCGGGGCATCGCTGAGTATGAGCAGTGCATCCATCAGGGCAGCAACCTCCCTGCCAGCGACTCTGGATTCCGGCAACTCGGTCACGAACACATCCCGCCCGCCGTAACTGCCCAGTGACACTGCATCGGGCAAGCCCTGGCTGAAAAGAGCGTTGTCACGGGCATGCAACCAGCCGCTTTCCGGCTTGACCACACCCGATCCCGTAAGCGTCAGAATCAGATCACCCCGCTCCGGCTGCCGGTTTGTCCAGCCGGGTATCCACTGAGTTGTCGAGACCGCCATTTGATGCATCACCTGGATGAATAGAAGAGCAACCTGAAATGTACCACATTGTTGTACTGACCATGAATCCAGGCTCCACTTTCCGCCCTGTACCCAACCAAGTAGACTTGGCACCTGTTTTTTTTCAATGGAGTTGCATTTTTATGCGTCTTTACCAGGGCATTCGCAGCCTTATCCTGACCCTTTTCCGCAAGATACTGTTCATCTGGGTCCGGACGGATGTCAGCGGTAACAGCGTTGACGCCCTCGCCCTGGATCCCGACAAACCGGTTTGCTACGTGCTGCAGTACAGCTCTCTCTCGAGCCGACTGGTTCTCGAGCAGGAAGTCATCCGGGCAGGCCTGCCGGGCGCCACCGAAGCCCTGCCAGTGAAAAACGGGCCGGCCCACTCGTTCTTTTTTCTCTATCGCCGGATTGGCGGTTTTTTCAGAGGTCGCCAGGCACCAGCCCCCACGAATGATTTTCGGGCACTGGTGCGCTATGGTCTGGAACACCCGGACCAGGATGTCCAGATTGTTCCTGTGTCCCTGTTCTGGGGCCGGTCTCCGGACAAGGAAAAGTCCCTGGTAAAACTGCTGCTGTCGGACACCTGGTCCATTGCCGGCCGGCTTCAGAAGTTCCTGATTATCATGGTTCACGGCCGCAATACCTACGTCCAGTTCAACCAGCCACTTTCACTGAAGCAGGTTATTGATGAGTACCGTCACAATGAGGAACGGGCCAACCGTAAGCTGGCGAGAATTCTGAGAACCCACTTCCGCCGTGTTCGCCAGGCAGTTCTGGGACCTGATCTTTCTCACCGCCGCACCCTGGTGGCAGGCCTGGTGCGAACCCAGGCAGTCAAGGAAGCCATTCGGGAGACCGCGGCCAGAGACGACATTCCGCCGGAGAAAGTGCGTGCCAGGGCCTACAAATACGCGGACGAAATCGCCGCCAGCATGTCCATTGTCACCATCCGATTGCTGGAAGCAGCGCTGTCATGGCTGTGGAACCGGATCTACAATGGCATTGCCGTCAACAATATCCGGATCGTGAAGGAAGTGGCACAGGACAACGCGGTGGTTTATGTGCCCTGCCATCGGTCGCACATCGACTACCTGCTGCTGTCCTATGTGCTCTACAGGAATGGCCTGATGCCACCGCATATCGCCGCCGGCATCAATCTCAACATGCCGGTTATCGGCCCGATTCTACGCCGTGGCGGGGCCTTCTTCATGCGCCGCAGCTTCAGGGACAACCCCCTGTACGCCACCGTTTTCAATGAATACATGCATGTGATGTTCTCCAGGGGCTATTCCGTCGAGTATTTTGTCGAGGGCGGTCGTAGCCGCACCGGTCGGATGCTGCAGCCCCGGCCCGGCATGTTGGCAATGACGGTCCGAAGTTTCCTCCGTGATCATCGCAAACCCATTGTGTTCGTGCCCGTTTACATCGGCTATGAGAAGGTTATGGAAGGACGCTCCTACCTGGGCGAACTTCGCGGCAAGAAAAAAGAAAAAGAGAGCGTATTCGGCCTGATCAAAACCGTTCGTAAACTCAACAACTCGTTTGGTCGCGTCGCGGTGAACTTTGGCGAAGCCATTCCTCTGTCCGGGGTGCTTGATGATGTTCAAAGCAGCTGGCGAGACCAGGCTTACAACGCCGAATATCGCCCCCGATGGCTTAGTAGCGTGGTCTCGGAGCTGTCATTCCGGGTGGCCTCCGGTATCAATGCCTCGGTTGCCGTTAACCCGATTGGCATGGCCGCAACGGTTTTGCTGGGTACCGAGCGACTGGCGATGGATGAGGGCCAGCTGATCCGCCTGATGGATCAATACGTCGCCCTGCTCAAGGCTTTCCCCTATGCGGAAACGGTGACCCTGCCCGAGGGCTCCGGCAAGGACTGGATCGCCTACTGCGAGGGCATGGGCCTGATTAGCCGGCGGCCGCAGAAGCTCGGTGACATCATTGCGCTGGAAGGCAACAACGCCATTCTGATGACCTACTATCGGAACAACATCCAGCACCTGTTTGCGCTGCCCTCACTGATTGCCAGCCTGTTTGAAAACAAGGATTCGCTGAGCCGGGACAAGATCGTGTTCCTCGCCAGCGTGGCCTACCCCTATCTGCAATCCGAACTGTTCCTGAAATATCAACCGGACGAAGCCAACAACGTTATTAATCAGTGGATTGATGTTCTCATGGTACAGGGCCTGCTGAAACCGCTGGATGATGACCATATCGGTCGACCGGAAGAAGGCACCGAGGCAATGCTGAGGCTCAGAGTTCTATCGCGCTTTATCATCCAGACCATCGAGCGCTACCACATTGCCCTCGGCATTCTTCGCAAGTATGGCTCGGGAAAGATCAGCGCCGCCGAACTGGAAGAGCAGAGTGCGCTGATGGCCGAACGCATGTCTATTTTGTTCGGCCTCAATGCGCCGGAATTCTTTGACAAGAGCCTGTTCCGGAACTTCATTGCCAATATGCGGAACAACGGCGCTATCACCACCGATGACAATGGCCTGCTGTGTTACGGAGAAGGGCTGGATGCAGTGGCGGACGATGCTCGCATGGTGCTGAGTGTCGAGAAGCGACAGGCGATCCAGCAGGTCACCATGATGGACGCCTGACCCTGCTCACCGGGATGGCAGCGCCCTGATGGAGTAGACATCATAGCGGCTGCTCTTACCTTCCAGGCGAGTGGTCGGCTCCGGCCCCTCAATGGCCGGGGCCTTACGGGGTCGCTTGACCACCACCCGGTAACGGGCACGTTCGAGTGCGCCTGCCAGCAACTGCCCGGAATCCGCGTCGTCCCCTACGATGGTGCGAAAAACCTGCATTTCCTTTTTTACCAGAGCCGACTTGTCCCTATGGGGAAACATCGGGTCCAGATAGACAACATCGGCAGCCTCAATGTCAGGCCGAGTCAGCCAGTCAATGCTGCTGCCCTCCAGCAATCGCATGCGCTCGACAATGGCCGCGCAATCCAGGTTCAGGGCGGCACGCGCCAGACCATCCGACAACAAGGCATGGATCACCGGATTACGCTCGAACAAGGTGACCCGGCAACCGAGGCTGGCAAGAACAAAGGCATCCTGACCAAGCCCCGCCGTAGCATCAACCACATGTAGCATGGCCCGGGTTTTCTGCAGGCCGACGGCCTTGGCCACCAGCTGGCCAGCACCACCGCCATGCTCGCGGCGGTAACCCATCCTGCCGGTGACAAATTCCGCACGCACCGGCCCGGGCGCACTCTTGCCAGTCATCTGCAGACCGAGACCCAGTTCATCGAGAAACAATAGAATCGGGAAATCCCGGACATCTCCGGGGCGCACGACACCCAGGTTATCCAGCTGGAGAGACTCAGCAAGAGCCTCGGCCTGGAA
>JAXHUV010000146.1:0-5787 GCA_034189445.1 Pseudomonadota bacterium | reverse complement strand
GCTTCGATAGCTGACCGGATGTCAGGGCCTTATCCTGCAGGGCATCCTGAAAGCCCTGTAGCCACTCCCGGGCCTGTTCGTCGCTTGTGGCCAGCTCTTTCAAGGCCGTGCTGTCGCCACCTGCCACTTCATCCAGTAGGGTGATCCCCCCGGATTCAATCTGGAGCAGGCGCGCGACATCCAAAGCCGCAGCGTTGCCCACTACATCAACCGGCAAGTCATTCAGGGTTAACGAGTCCAGGTAGCGCTCGCTTTGGGTATATCGCTGCCTGTCCTCCATACGCAGTAGCACTCCCGTACTCCGGGTGTCGGAATGCGTAAATTTGGGAGCATGGGTCACCATGCTGATCTGACCGGCTCGTCTGGCGGCATTCGTCAGCCAGTTCCCGGGCCTGTACTGTTCGACAAGTTCAAGCCGCTCGCTCTGTATCTGCGCCTCGATCTGAGCCTGTTGGTGAGTTGGCGTTCCCTTTCGCTTTTTTTCAGCTGCCTTATCGAAAGATTCCAGCTTGGCAGCCAGCCGTTCGGCAATGTATGCCCGGATGCTGCTGGCCAAAGATTCTTGTATTTCATTCACCATTAACTCTTCCCTCAATTAGTGCGATTTGTGGAAAATCTTACGGCAGATCACTTAAGGCAGGCCCTACGGCTTGCCAAACACTCCCAGCAAGGGGTGATAACACCAGGTCTCCCCTTCCCGAAGGCGAATCTCCGTAAATTTCCGGGAGCAATCCGCAATCTCCAGATCCCTTTTCTCCGCCATCTCTCCGATAAGCTGCCGGGGGTCGGTTTCCACCCAGGGCGTCACTCGCTCGGCTGTGTCCAAACCGACAGCCTGAAACCGCTCCGCTTGGGGCTGAAGGCTGCCGTCCGGAAGCACTTGGTAAAATTCCGGGGTTTCCGCTTCGTCCTCCTGGTAGAGCACAAAACGCTCCTCCGGGCCGGACTGTCGGAAGGGTGTCTTCTGCTGCAACTGGCTGCACCAGGTCGGGTTGTGCCGCCACCAGAGAGAGGCATGAAAGGGCATGGTGGGGTGGCCAAATAACCGGGCTTTCAGGTGCGCGTGTTCCAGGTCCACCAGGTTGTGTTGTGCATCCAGCTTTTCGCTTGCCCGAATCCGTGGTACCGCGCTGATGTACTCGTATTGGGATACCTTCAGGATTTCGGACAGGTCCCGGCTTGCCAGGCTGAAGTCCCTGGACTCGAAGCCGGGTCGGGTATAGGCAACAGGCTCGCCTTTCAGGGCGCGAATGTTTTGGTTAAGAATCAGCAAGTTCGGATTTTCAGGGGGTTGGCGGCGATGCCGCTGGATACGGCCCGCCAGTTGAATCAGGGAGCGCATGGAGCTCGGTTCAGCGATTGCCCAGTCGTAATCATGGTCTCTGCCAACTTCGGTGACGGAACTTCCCAGCACCAGAAATACATGGTGCGTTTCCGGGTGACTGGACAATGCATTCTCAATAACCGGGTGACTCCAGAATGCAGACTCGTCGTTGCGGTCCAGCACGCTATCCAATACGGTTTCAATCCGGGATCGCATCAGCAGGGGGTACTGGCCATGATAAACACAAAAATGAAGCCGGTAATCGGGTGAAGCAGGCAGTGCCAATAAGGCCCTGGCCACGGCCACCAGGGGAACAATGTTCGCCATGCGAACCAGGCCGAACGAGGCGGTTTTACCCGTTGCCCCGTCACTGGAGTGGTGGTCATCGTGGAGCTTGAAAATCTGGCCGTGCAGGGTCCGGGCAACGGCCTCAACCACATCATCCATGTCCCGACTGGCCGGGGTAATGGGTAACAGCCGGGCATAGCGAAGTCGCTGGTTTTCTTTTGCCAGTTTTTGGATACGCTGGCCGACAAAGGCTTCATGGCTGATATTGAATTGCTCTGCGTCCAGATGGTCAGACTGATGGGTGCCAAACTCATCGAACCAGGCACAGGGGACTTCCGGCGGAGCTCCCGGTTGACCGCAGGCTTTGTTAAAGGCGGCGCGGCCCGCCGCATAAGCATCAAACAGGGCCTGTACCAATGCCGGGGGGAGAGTCGCCGATGACAAAAGTACGCGGGAGCCGAGCATACCGGCCCAATTCACCAGGCGGCATAGCGCCGGCAGGTCTTCGAGGCCGAAATCGTCCGGCTCATCCAGTACCAGGTCCGAGGTCAGCAGACGTAGCATGGGGGCAATCTGTCGGCCCCCACGGGAGCCTTCGGTGGCAGGCATCAGGTAGTCAATCGTGCTGACCAGTACCGGTGCGCTGACCAGTTGGTGCAGACGAGGATCCCGCTTCAGCCATTCACTGAGCTGACCATCGTCGAGGCTGCCTTCATACCGCAAATGCTGATCCTGCCCCAGCAACTCTTCCGCGGATTCACTGCCGGACCGGGCAAAGCGGCTGACCTGTTCTTCCGTTTCCTGAGTGCGTTGTTCATGTAGCTGGCGTACAGCCTGGGAGCCCACCATGACGGCCATATCCTCATCGTCCAGATGCAGTTTATCGCGGAAGGCATCACCGGTCTGGAGTGTTAACGTGCGCAGCCCCAGCGCCACATTGAAGCGGCAACCAGTGCGTTCATTGGCAAGGCCATACATGATACGGGCGTTTGCAAAGGTTTTTCCGCAACCGGTAGAGGCCATATTTACGCCAAAGAAGCCCTGCTGCTCAGACCTTTGCGACAAACTGACAGCCAGATCGTAGGCCTTGTCCTGCCAGCGAAAACGGGAAACGGCGACTCGCTTCTTGAGGGCCTTGATACGGGTAATCGCTGGCAGGTTCCTGCGCAAATCCGGAAGGCGCCGTGCCATCAGGACTGCGTTGTGCCCCACCCCGATATTGTGCTCATCCAGTTTCTGCTTGGGTTGGCGGGTATCCCAGTCTGTATTGGCAATGGATTTATAACGCTTGTCCTGCCATTGGACGGTTGGAACTGACGCGGAATAGCAATGGTCTGCAAGCATCAATACCAGCCGGGCAAGATGGCTGGTGAACCGGTCCTGTAGCCAGTCCTGTTCCACCAGTTTTTTATGAGCCAGTCCCCGCTTGCCAAGGCTCTGCGCCTTCTTACACCAGGTCTTGCTGGCAACCGGTGTTCCCTGTGGGAAGCTCCATACCTCTTGCCAGTTTTGGGGTTTCCAGTCTGTATAAAGGAACTGAGGGGAGTTCCAGCTTGCGTTGAATTTCTTGCCGGTCATCCACTGATCCACTTCGTCGGACCGGGGTTCTCCACGCTCACTCTCACGATCGGGAAATTCCGGCAGACGGTGGTGCGTCACAATAAGCCAGGCCACCACTTTTGCGACGGGACGCTGCGCAAATGCCCTGAACGGGTTTTTGACAGAGCCGGGATGGTCGGTTACCAGCCTTTCGAGCAGGTCCGCTTCCCTGGCAGGTGAGGCTTGATGTAGCCTTTCGAGCCAGTCGTGGTCACTCAGGTCGCCAATAAACGCCTGGAACAGTCGCAAGCTTACCCATTCATGACGTACCGGCTCGCTACCCTTCCCTTTCGGGTTCGGTTTTAGCTTCTTCTGGAATAGTTTGTTGGCTTTCCCGAAGTCATGGAACAAGCCCGCAATGCCTGCAAGTAGCGAAATCGCTTCTGCGGTGTGCCATTGGTTTTCGTCACTTGAGCGCAATACATCCCGACCCGTAGTATCGGTGGGCACCGCGCCTTCCGCACTGAAGCGCCCTGAATCACCAACCACCCAGATGAGTTCACTATGGTCTTTGCCCCGAATCCAGTGGCAGGCTACAGCGGTATTTTTTCTGGCCGTTTTCTTTAGCAGCTTTCTGAGGGTGATCAGGCCATCCATAGTAATCGGAGTTTGCCAGGTGCGATCCCCCCGGCGCTCAGCAAACTGATCCAATACCCGGCGAGTTTCCTTGAGGGCATTTTTGCTGCATTGGGAAATCAGCAGGACGTTCATTTCCCTGAACTCCCGACTGAAACCGCTATGTCTTTAAGGGTATCAATCATGAAATCCAGGGCTTCTGAGCGGGTCAGAGCCTCAATACAGTTTCGCCGAAACTCCTGCTCTTCATCTCCGCGCACTGCCGAAATGAACGCTTGCGGCAGAATAATCGCATCCTTGACCAGATCTGCCACATCGAATACGAGCCCGCCCCGGCGAGTTTTGCCATGCAATACGGCCAGGCCATGAGGGAGTCCCAGCACCCAGGTAGCGGTTGCACCAAGACCATAGGCCAGATAATTACCGTGATCCAGAAACCGGTTGGCCGGATCAACGCCCGCACCCCGTTTGGACCGGGTAAAGTCGCCATAACTCAAGGTTTCGACTGCCAGTCTGAAAAGCTGCTTGGTCAACCGGGCTTCTTCTGTCAGCAAGTGATTCACATCGGCTGACGCGCCAATACTCTCCCGACTCCGCTCCGTGAGGTGATGCAGCTTCTCGGGAGCTATAACGAAGCCGTTGTCCCTGATCTGTCTATTGTTCAGCCACAGTTTCTCCAGTAGCCCAAGACGAGCCAGCTGTATGCGCTTGGCGGCCTCAAGACGCTTCTCATCATCAAACCAGAAGCGCACCCAGGCCTGAAGATATTCCGTTGGCCTGTATTCGCTCTGAGGTGTAAACCAGGCAACATCGATATCGACCTCGTTCGCGCTGAACAAAGGCGTTCCGCCCCCACCACAGAAGCCCACCAATACACCGGCCTTTGCGAGTTCCCGCATAGCTGCCTGAGTGATTGAAGTCCCGGTGCCAAGTAGCACCGAGGTAGTATTTGCAATGGGGATGTTCCAATAAAGAGAGCGCTTGCCTTCATCGGTAACAAACTCCACTCGCCCACCGTTGACCAGTACCCGGCAATGCTCGAGGTAATACAGGTTGGCTCGTTTTGAGTGAAGAATGGTCTTCAGATCGCTTGGCGAGAAATCGTCCATCACTAACTTCCTTTGCTGTGACCGGGATGGGGCCACACAGAGCCCGACATTTCGACTCTGACCGTTTCGGTGCTGGATGGCCAGTGCCTCAGATAATCCGGGAGAACCGCTGGCTGACCCCCTCCTTGCGGTACAGGTCAAAGATCTGGCAGATGGCGCGGATCAGCAACCGGCCGGCAGGCTGAACCCGGAGCACCTGGCCCTCGTCGGCCACCAGTTCGTCCTTGATCATCGGGCGCAGGCGGTTGAATTCGTCGGCGAAGTAGCGGTCGAAGTCCTCGCTCCAGGTATCGGCAAACTGCGCCCGGTCCAGGCGGAACTGGCAGATCAACTGGCCGATGACCCAGCGGCGGATGCGGTCGTCGCGGTTCAGGCTCACACCACGGACAGTGGCGAGCTGGCCGGCGTCGATGGCCGCTTCCCAGGCGGCCAGGTCATGGTTGTTCTGGAAGTAGGCATCGTCGGTCTGGCCGATGGCGGATACACCGAGCGATACCAGGTCGCAGTCCGAATGGGTGGTGTAGCCCTGGAAATTCCGGTGCAACCGCCCTTCCCGCTGGGCCACCGCGAGACTGTCATCCGGCTTGGCGAAGTGGTCCATGCCGATGTATTCGTAACCGGCCTCCAGCAGGCGGTTGATGGTGTTGTGCAGGATGGTGAGCTTCTGCTGCGGGCTGGGCAAGGTGCCACCCTGAATCCGGGTCTGCGGGTAGAAACGGGCCGGCAGGTGGGCGTAGCTGAACACCGAGAGCCGGTCCGGCGACATTTCAATCACCGCTTCCAGGGTCTCGGCGAAGCTCTCCGGCGTCTGGTACGGCAGGCCGTAGATCAGGTCCAGGTTGATGGAGCGGAAGCCGATCCTGCGGGCCTCATTCAGCACCGCCTCGGTCA
>JAXHUV010000145.1:0-5805 GCA_034189445.1 Pseudomonadota bacterium | reverse complement strand
GGCAATACGTCAGTTCCTGGCGGACAGCACTTTCCGTCAAACTCTCGGACAAGCGGCAAAAGCTCGTGTTGAAAACGACTTTTTATGGCCAAAAGCCATTGACCGCCTTATCCATTTTTTCGACTGCTGATCAAGCACGACTGCACCTCATGCGGGCCGGCGCTCCGTGCAGAATTTGAAGGTCTTCAAGAGAGGCAAGTTCCTCATCAAGAGCCATGATCTGACAGACCTTCATGGTTTATCCTCTTTTGCCTGTACGCATCCGAAGACGGAATGCCAGCCGGTTATCCTTGCCGGAGACCTTTACCCGGCAAAGCTCGAAACGCCTTGCGTGAAGATCCTTGTCTATGCCTTCCACCGTGGTCACTGCACTCGTGAAGCCGGCCTTTTCAACCAGTGCGACATCCGTTTCATCATAGATTCCAAAGGGGTAGGCGAAGCTGGACACGGCACCACCGAAGCGAGCCTCGAGCTGCTGACGACAGCCTTGAATTTCGGCAAACTTCTGCTTCTCATCCAGGCGCGCCAGGTTGGCGTGGGTCAGGGTATGACCGCCCAATTCCCAGCAACCACTGGCAAGCATCTCGGCAACTTGCTCATCGCTTAACTTGGGCTCACGCATGAGCTCGCCACTATTGTGATGCGCTTTCTTGGCGGTAGACCAGTCACGTTCGAAACGGTCCACCACCAGGTAAAGGGTTGCCTTGGCCCCGTACTTCTGTAATATCGGATGGGCCTGGTGATAGTTATCGGCGAAACCATCATCAAACGTCAAAAAGACGGTTTTCGGTGGCACCTTTTCCGGCTCCGCCAGTTCTGACATCAGCGCAAAGTGCCAGCCATTTTCGTTGAGCCAGCGTATCTGCCACTCAAATACATCTGGCTTTACGCGCAGTTTGTTGAACTTCGCCCCCGGTTGGTGCTCACTCACCATGTGGTACATCAAAATACGCGGGTGCTCCCGACCAACCGCCGGGCGCCACCAGGCGTAACGCTTGCTGAACACAAGCAGCGCCACCAAAGCCAGCAGAACCACGGCCCAACTCATTGAAGCAACTCCTGGTAGCAATCCAGAGTCTGCCGGACCATTTCACCCAGCAGGAAACGATCATTTCGCGGTGGCAACCGGGCGCTGTTCAAGCTCTTGGTGACCGCCCGATATAAAGCCTCGGAATCCGCCAAAGGGACCCGCCCCTGGGGATAAAGCTGACCAAGCACCTCCCCAACTCCACCATGGTCATAGCCGATCACCGGCACGCCCATACTCAGCGCTTCGACCACAGTCCGGCCGAAAGACTCCGGCTTGGTTGACAATGAAAGCACCAGATCAGAAACCGCAAACACCTCTCGAATATCCCGTCTTGCCCCGGTCAGCAGCAGGCTGTCTTCCAGTGCCTCCCCGGTAATTCGCTCGCGAAGCTCCCGGGCATAAGCCTTTCGCCTGGGATCCTCGCCACCCACGATCAGACCCTGCACTGGCTGGCCCGAATCCCGAAGCCGCTTGATCAGATCAATAAAATCATGATGGCCCTTGAGCCGGGTCAGGCGCCCCGGCAAAGTCAGTACCTTCTTATCTTTCAGCTGGGGATACTGCTGATACCATTGGCTTAACCACTGTTCAGAAGGGCGATAGCCGTGGGGAAATTCGTTTGGGTCGATGCCACGGTAGACAAGCCGGACCTTACCCATATCGGTCTGTGGGTAGTTCTGGCCAATGTAGTCACGGACGGTACCGGATACCGCGATAACACGCTCCCCCCGGCACATGATGGCGCTGTAACGGCTGACCGAATAGAGCCCGTGCACGGTCGTCACCAGGCGCGGGCGCTGGCTTTCGGGCAGGCCTTTCCAGGCGAACCAGCATACCCAGGCCGGCATGCGTGAGCGCAGATGCAGAATGTCCGGTTTTTCCTGTTGCAACCAGCGCCGCAACGCCCACACATGACGAAAAGTAAACGGCGATTTCTTACCCAGATCCCAGGTGACGTGTTGACTGCCTTCCGCCTCCAGCTGCGCAACCATCCCGCCTCCGGCCGAGATCACAATCGATTCATGGTCGCTTCCGGTCAGCCCTTTGGCAATTTCCAGGGTGCCTTTTTCCACACCACCGCCATCCAGAGCGGGCAATACCTGAACAACTTTCATAAATACCTGGCAAGTAATGGTTACAATCGCAGATCAACCTGGTGTGCGGGCAAAATGTATTTCCGGTCGTGCCCACAGATGCAACTTCATAGCAATTCTCTGTCCGTAATTATTTCCGCACACCGCCGGGCCTCATTAAATGCGTACTCCGGGGCAGGCAGCGGCCCTCCGGACCAGCACTCAAAAGACGTGAGAATCCCCCGCTCCTTCAACCTGTTGAGCCCTCTGAGCAACCGCCCTTCTTTGCGCCAGGGTACTTCAAACACCCCGACTGAGCAGCCAGCGCTCAAGGCTTCGTATATCATCGAGACGCTGTCTTCCGTAACCCAGCACTGTTCGGTCTCGGCAAGCTTCTCAGGCAACCAACCCTCTGGCGTCGCTTCTGAGGGGAATACCCTGATTCCTTTGATATCTCTCAATAATGCGAGTGTCGAGACCGGTGTACGCCGCGAAGTCGTTAAAAGCCACTCACATGGAGCACTGCCCGCCAACGCTTCCACTTGCCTTACCAGGCGAGACTCATCCCAACCACTGTTTTTCGATGGGCCGCCAATCAGAATCATGCCCTGCCCTCTCCGCTTGCTCGCCGGGCGAACCCGGTTTAATGCGCCACTCGTGGTGACAACATTGGGCCGTTTCGGTGGGTAATCATGTTCGGGGATCAGGCAAAGATCAAATAACCACAACGGAGCTGACGGTTTCATCATGACAACAATCGGCGTGCGCCAGTAGCGCTTTAACGCCAGGAGCGTGAGATGGGTTCCGTGGCCCGCACCGATGATCAGTTTCGGCCTGCGGCCGGGACCGGGGCAAAAGCCAAAAATCAAAACCAATATCGCCCGAAAACGCGACAAAGGCCTCATCGTCTCGATACCCAGTCCGGGGTGTCGTTCTGCCAAAGCCTCAGCAAGTCCGAGAGACTGGTTAAGGTGGCCGGCCTTGCCGTCATCGATAATTAAAATATGTGTCAAACTGACGCTCACCCCTGCTCAATGGCACGCAGAAACGAAAGTCCTTTATGATAACATCAATCTACAACCATGATACCTGCGCCTGGAGTAGCAAGATGATGATTCATCCAGTCATTTTGGCCGGAGGCACTGGCTCTCGTCTTTGGCCATTGTCCCGACAGTTAAACCCGAAACAGTTCCTCAAATTGACAGACAATCACCTGTCTATGCTGCAGCTTACTGTCGCACGACTGGATGACGTGAACTCATCTCCCCCCTTACTGATCTGCAACGAGGAACACCGCTTTCTGGCTGCTGAACAGATGCGCCAGGCCGGCTATGAGAAAGCCCGGATCCTTCTTGAACCCTGCGGCCGGAATACCGCACCTGCTATTGCCCTTGCAGCATTGCAACTACTCAAGGCCACGGCAGATAACGCCGAAGATCCCTTAATGCTGGTACTGGCTGCAGACCACCTGATTCAGGATGTCCCGGCGTTTCAAAAAAGTATTGGTCTCGCGGCTTCCCTGGCCAAACAGGGAAAGCTGGTCACATTCGGTATCGTCCCCGGCTACCCTGAAACCGGTTATGGATATATCCAACGCGGCCCGAAGCTGGACTCTGGGGGCTTCACCGTCAGCCGTTTTGTCGAAAAACCTGATCTGAGCACCGCCCGGGAATATTTATCCTCAGGTGATTACTTCTGGAATAGCGGAATGTTCATGTTTGGCGCCCGCCGATATCTGTCTGAGCTGGAAATACACAGGCCGGACATCCTGGCCATTTGCCAGGCAGCACTTGAGGGCTCACAGACCGATCTCCATTTCACCCGAATCAATGAAAGTGCCTTCGCGGAATGCCCGGAGGACTCCATAGACTATGCAGTAATGGAGAAAACCGATAACGCTGCGGTAGTGGCACTGGATGCCGGCTGGAGCGACATTGGATCCTGGTCAGCCTTGTGGAACGTTTCCCCGAAAGACGACGATGGCAACAGCTTAACCGGTGATGTCATTGCTCATGATACCCAGAGCACTCTTGTACGAGCAGACCATCGACTGGTGGTCACCCTGGGCGTTAAGGATCTGGTCGTTGTAGAAACCAAGGATGCTTTGCTGGTTGCACATAAAGACAGGGTTCAGGACGTCAAGAAAGTCGTTGAACGCCTCAAGGAAGATGGCCGGCATGAGCACATGAACCACCGGGAGGTTTATCGCCCGTGGGGGGTCTATGACTCTATCGATAACGGCAACCGATATCAGGTGAAACGGATCAGCGTCAAGCCGGGCGCCAAGCTTTCTCTTCAGATGCACCATCATAGAGCAGAACACTGGATTGTCGTAAGCGGTACGGCAAAGGTAACCAACGGCGAGGACAGCTACCTGGTTACCGAGAATCAGTCCACCTATATACCCATAGGCCAAAAGCATTGCCTGGAAAATCCGGGGGTCATTGATCTCGAATTAATCGAAGTACAGTCCGGCTCTTATCTTGACGAAGACGATATCGTTCGTTTTGAAGATAGTTATGGGAGAGCCTGACCGGACCGACGGCTTTCTTGTTTAGTACCCAGGCTGGTGGTACTTTTCGCGCTTTATTAATTTCCGAACGGGTGTTTGGTGTCAAGCAAGCTCATAAAATCTATTTTTCGGCTTATAGCCTTATTAAGCCTCAGGAATGCCCAGCGCTTCGGCAGGCTTATGGGAAATATCGCGTGGAAACTGAACTTTCGCTCTGCCGATACCACCAAAAAAAATCTCCGGGCATGCTACCCCGGACTTAGCAATGCACAAATCGAAGAATTTGCTCGCCAAAGCCTGCGCGAAACCGGCGCGACGGCGATGGAACTGCCGCTGATGTGGGAGTGGCCGGTTGAAAAATGCATGGACCTGATTGTAGAAATTGAAGGTGAAGAGCTACTCGATAACTATGAGACGGGCAAAAGAGGGCTACTATTGCTGGCGCCACATCTGGGCAACTGGGAATTAGCAGGCCTGTTTTTTGCCAATAAATACAAAATGGCCGCGTTATATAGCCCCCCCAATCAAGCCGGACTGGAAACATACATAAAAGAGGTCCGTAGCCGGAACGGCTCAGAATTGGTTGCCACCAGCCGGAGAGGAATTGCGCGACTGTTTACCATCCTCAAAGAAGGTGGTGTTGTAGGCATCCTGCCTGATCAGTCCCCGCCTCCGGAAGCCGGTGAGGTGGCACCGTTTTTTGGCATCCCCACCCTGACGATGACCCTGGCTTCCAAGCTGGTGCACAAAACCGGCGCCATGCCGCTTGTCACCTATGCCCAACGCCTGCCGGACGCAGCGGGTTTTAAAATCGTCATTCGAAAGGTCGACCCGGGCCTGGCATCCAGGGATATGCCCGAGTCTCTGACAGCGCTTAACCGATCGGTAGAAAAGTGTATTGAGGGAGCCCCGGAGCAATATCAGTGGGAATATAAACGCTTTCGCAGGGCAGCGCCTGGGGCAACCAAACTCTATTGAATAAAAGCTCCAGGCGCCTCACCCTCTCTCACACAGCGATTAGCGAACGAGCGTCAACCAATCCGAATGCGCCGGCAACTCGCCCTTCACGGCCGCAAAGTACTTCTCCTGCAGTCGCTCGGTAACCGGCCCGCGCTTGCCTTCGCCAATCTGACGGCCGTCCAGCTCACGGATCGGCAGCACCTCGGCCGCGGTTCCGGTAAAGAAGGCCT
>JAXHUV010000144.1:0-5884 GCA_034189445.1 Pseudomonadota bacterium | reverse complement strand
ATCGCTCTTTACTCAATGGGTTCCATGGGTCTGAATGAAAAAGGGGTCAGAACCTTGGTTCTGACCCCGCCATTAACCTCGCCAGTTACACTTCAGCTACCGGACAACGACTGATCCGAAGGATCGATCTCCATCTGCTGGATCGCGATCACCGCCTGGGTCCGGTTACGAACTCCCAGCTTCCGGAACACCGCCGTGATATGCGCCTTTATGGTGGCCTCGGAAACATCCAGATCATAGGCGATCTGCTTGTTCAGAAGCCCTTCGGCCAGCATTCCCAGCACCCGGAACTGTTGCGGAGTGAGCGACGCCAGTTTCTCGGAAAAGTCGGTGGCATCCGAATGCATACGCTCGATCTTGTCGGCCACACCCTCCGGCAGCCAGACATCCCCTTCCAGGACAGCCTGAATCGCCTCGGTAATGGTCGGCAACGGCGCTGACTTCGGAATGAAGCCGGAGGCGCCGTAGTCAATCGAGCGGCGCATGACCTGCAGCTCCTCGGACCCTGACACCACCACCACCGGCAGCCCCGGGTATTGCCCTCGCATGAACACCAGCCCGGAGAAACCGTGGGCACCGGGCATGTTGAGATCCAGCAGAACCAGATCCGCATCCGGGTGCGATCCTACCGCCGCCTGCAGTGCCTTGATGCTGTCGACTTCCACGGTGTCGGCATCGGGTACTGCCTGGCTGACCGCCTGCTTCAACGCCGCGCGAAACAGCGGGTGGTCATCGGCGACGATAATTGTTTGTGCCATTAATCGGATTCCTTACAGGTACCTGGCCTGGTAACACGCAGGCGTTACGGGTTCGAACGGCCACTGATCAGGTCATCCACTACTCCCGGATCTGCCAGAGTAGAGATATCGCCCAGCTGATCATGCTCGTTAGCCGCAATCTTACGCAAAATCCGGCGCATAATCTTGCCAGAACGGGTTTTGGGCAGTCCAGGCGCCCACTGGATTATATCCGGGGAGGCGATCGGGCCAATCTCCTTGCGCACCCACTGGATCAGCTCTTTCTTCAGTTCATCGGTGGGCTCTTCACCGTGAACCAGAGTCACGTAGACATAAATACCCTGCCCCTTGATTTCATGCGGATAGCCAACGACAGCCGCTTCGGCAACCTTGTCATGGGCAACCATTGCGCTTTCAACTTCCGCGGTACCCAGACGGTGACCGGAGACGTTCAGTACGTCATCGACACGGCCGGTGATCCAGTAGTAGCCGTCCTCATCGCGGCGGGCACCGTCACCGGTGAAGTACATGCCCTTGTAGGTACTGAAGTAAGTCTGGATAAAGCGTTCATGGTCACCAAAGATCGTGCGCATCTGGCCGGGCCAGCTATCAAGAATAACGAGATTGCCCTCGGCCTTGCCTTCCAGGATATTGCCCTCGTGATCCATCAGTGCCGGCTGCACGCCGAAGAACGGCAAGGTAGCGGAGCCCGGCTTCAGGTCGATTGCGCCCGGCAGCGGCGAAATCAGAATGCCGCCGGTCTCGGTCTGCCACCAGGTATCGACGATGGGGCACTTGCTGTTGCCGATAACCCGGTGGTACCACTCCCAGGCTTCCGGGTTGATTGGCTCGCCCACGGAGCCCAGCAGTTTCAGGCTTTCACGGCTGGTGCCGTTCATGCAGGACTCGCCTTCAGCCATCAGGGCACGGATCGCGGTCGGGGCCGTGTACAGGATATTGACCTTGTGCTTGTCGACCACCTGCCCCATACGGGAGCTGTCCGGGTAGTTGGGCACGCCCTCGAACAGAACGGTGATGGCACCATTAGCCAGCGGGCCATACAGAATATAGCTATGGCCGGTCACCCAGCCGAAATCGGCAGTACACCAGTACACATCACCATCGTGGTAATCAAAGACATACTCATGGGTCATGGCTGTGTAGACCATGTACCCGCCGGTGGTATGCAACACACCCTTCGGTGCACCCGTGGAGCCAGAGGTGTACAACATGAACAACGGATCTTCGGCGTTCATGGGCTCTGGCGGGCAGTCCGCCGAGGCGGTCTTCATCAGATCTTCATAGCGCTGGTCACGGGCGTCATTCCAGGGCACTTCGGAATTGCCGGTATGGGTAACCACCACCACTTTGTCAACACTGGTGTCTTCATTCTTCAGGGCCGCATCCACGTTCTTTTTCAATGGGATCTTGCGGCCGCCACGAACACCTTCATCCGCGGTCACCACGAAACGGGATTTGCCGTTGACAATCCGGGCACCCAGCGCTTCCGGAGAGAAACCGCCGAAAACGACAGAGTGGATGGCACCGATGCGAGCGCATGCCAGCATGGCGACGGCTGTCTCGACAATCATCGGCATGTAGATAGTAACGACATCACCTTTTTTCACGCCCAGAGCTTTCAGGACGTTGGCGAACTTGCTGGTTTCCTCATGCAGCTCGCGATAGGTGACATTGCGGGAATCGGCCGGATCATCACCTTCAAAAATGATGGCTGTCTGGTCGCCACGCTTTTCCAGATGGCGGTCCAGGCAGTTGGCTGAGGCGTTCAACTGACCGTCTTCGAACCATTTGATGGACAGATTGTTGTAATCGTAAGTCGTGTTTTTCACCCGGGTGTAGGGCTTGATCCACTCAAGGCGTTTGCCGTGCTCACCCCAGAAGGTATCCGGGTCTTCAACTGACTGACGATACATTTTTTCATACTGTTCCCGGTTCAGAAGGGCCTGCTTGGCCACTTCCGGGCTTACCGGATATACCTGTTTATCAGTCATTGTGCTCCCCTTTTAGTCAGAGTCTGTTGTCATTGTCGGCTTTGGATTTCAGACATTGAGCCCTTTCCGGGCCTTTGGATGGATCCTGGTAGTTCACCATGCCAGCCACCACACAATGAATTAGACTAACGTCCTAATCCGACTGAACTTTTAGCCAAAAAGGTCGATAACCCGCAGGCAAACACCGGTATATTGCACCGAACAAACAGCTTTGTTAAGGATAGCTCGGCTGGAGCCATTGGCAAACCGGAAAGGGATGATGAAGCAGACGGTCGGGCAGAAAAGGCCCGGTTTTCGCGACCGGGCCCCTGGGATTCACGCCGCCTTTTTACGGGCCCTGGCAGAGCGCAGGCTATATACTTTCCGCTCCTTGAAGGCGTAGCGGTTAAGCCCGGCGAGGTGAATCTTGCGAAGATATAGCGCCCAGTCAATCTGGCGGGGGTCCACCGGAAACAGTACCTTGTCCCGCTCGCCCATTCTGGCCGCCAGTGCCAGCAGGTCATCGTTCCGGAAGATATAGTCCGGCGCCGTGTAGAAGCCAAAGATCGCTGCCAGGGAACGGGTTGTGTCCAGGTTCCGTAGCATTTTGAGTGGGCGATTCTGCTGCTGTCCCAGCATGCGCAGCAGCTTCCCGGTGACGCTCAGGGGAATGCGCACCCCGCCCACCACCAGGTCAAACAGCCTGCGGTTAACCGCGATAAAGGGTTTGTCAGGCTGCCGGTAGAACAGCTGATCGTATTCTGCGAAGTTGGCTTTGGATTCGGCCATCAGGTGATCGATGAACTGCCCCAGGGAAACCGGGTTGACGCTGCCGCTACAGCACTGGTAAATCCGTTGGCGGGGAGCACCGGCAATGGCCTCGGCCGCTGCCAGGATAATGGCATTTGCCACCAGATCCACGGGTATGACATCAATAACCCCGGAGCGTTTGCCCGGAAACAGCGTAACCTTGCCACGGGCGTAGGCCAGGATAATGGCATCCGCCACCTTCACACCCTCAATCCAGCCTGGCGCGGGCTCCTCAAGCGCGCTTTCAATAATTGATGGACGTACAATTGTCAGCGCGCGTCCGGACAGGGCCTTAAGCAGAAGTTGCTCACCCAGCCACTTGGTAAAGGTGTAGGTATCGCTCCAGCCGTAGCGATTGGCTTCCCGGATACCCAGTTCCACCAGTTTCTTTTCAAGCATTTTTCCGGAGTAGCGAGAGCGTAGGTCCGCAATTTTGCCCTCCAGCAGCCGAACCAGCTCCCCGATCTCGTAATAGCCTTCCGTGCTGCGCGGAATGAATTCACCCGCCGGCTTGATCACGGTCTCTGTGATCTGGCCGGAGTTCATGCCGTTTACATAACAGGTGGAAACCTGGAGGACTGCCAGGGCCTGATTCTGCCGGGCAAGTTCGGCGATGTTTTCGAGGCTACGGGTGTTGATGGCAAGCGCTTTGTCGAGTTCTTCACGGAAGTTCACGCTGGCCGCAGAGTTGATGACCAGGTCAATGCCACCGGCCAGCTTACGAAAACGGTCACCGGACAGGCCAAACAGCGGCTCGGTCACCTCTCCGGTAACGCAGTAGACACGCTCTTCGATGAAGGTTTCGAAAGTGTCGTTGTCGCCATGGCGCAGCCGATCAAAAACCGACGAAGTGGCGATCTCCTCAAAAAAACGCTCCCGGGCAGTGGGATGGCGCTTGTTACCACGGATCAGCAGATGAATACCGCCGATGTCGGGAACAGCGCGCACAAGTTTTTCCAGAACCACCTTACCAAGAAAACCGGTGGTGCCAGTAATCAGAACATGCTTGCCCCGGAGCCCCTCAAGTACGTTTGACGGCGCTTCGGGATTCAGCTGTTGTGTTGCCATGGGAGAACTCCTCCTCATTTCAATTCGTTGTCGGTGCACACCTGCCAACAAGGCACCCACCTGCAACAAAAGGAAAGTTTGCGAATCAGGTACAACAAATTCGACTGCACATTGCGGGCCACGATTCAGGTTTATACTCAATCCTTGCACGGTTTATGCTCAATCCTTGCACAATATTGCACAACGTCGGTGACAGAGTGGTGACGGGACGGTAACACACAGCAAAAGGTATGCTACAAAACCTGCTGACAAAATGACGGAATAAAGAGGCAGGTTTTCTGCCTGTCAGGAGCCGTCCCGATCATTGCCCGAGAGGGACCGAAGAAGCCGATCCAGGGAAATATCGGCGGGCTGTTCCTTCAACATACGCACCAGGCGATCCTGCTCGCCAAAGCTGATACGGTCGTAAAAGGGCTCGCGAAGCACCGAGTGCGCCGGTTCAGGGGTTTCCGGCTCCTTTGCGGGTGGCGAAATCCGGTCCGCCAGCTCACGGAGATGGATGGCCAGGTGACCCTTGTGTTCGGGGCTGAGATTGTGCCACCGGAAAGACCCCAACCCGGTCTGGACAATCCCGATGGTGTTATCGTCCAGCATGCTCCCCAGCAGTGCAAAAAGCCGGGTGAATGCTTCATAACGCAGCAACGGGTCAACCGGCGCCTGACTGATCACGGCCTCAATCTCACCGACGGCCTTCAGGCATCTCTCTTTCAGCGCCGGCGCCTCACTCTCAGCCTGGGGCTCTGGTTTGCCCAAACCTCTCGGCGGGTTCGCGGATTCTCGCTTGGACACCTTGTGCCAGTAGGCCGCAATACCCGCCTTACGCCGGGGCAACTGGGACAGCCGCACATCCAGCAT
The DNA here is from genome assembly GCA_034189445.1 of Pseudomonadota bacterium. Lineage (GTDB taxonomy): Bacteria > Pseudomonadota > Gammaproteobacteria > Pseudomonadales > Oleiphilaceae > Marinobacter. The sequence continues at coordinate 423 of JAXHUV010000144.1, read as the reverse complement.
ATCCGCAAGGGTATGAAACTGGCGGCATGACGGGTCCGACACAGGCAGAAGCGCAACGGGCTTCTGGTTGAGAACCGACTGGCGAAGGGTCTCGTCCCGCCAGATTCCGCCCATATAATGGAGTGAGATTCCAAGATGGCGCTGGGCAGCGGCATCCAGGCGCTGGAACACGGACCGTGCCTGACTGGCGCCCTGGGCCATATTCACCAGAATGCTGGGAATCCGGTTGTACCCCCTGCGCCGCAACACCTTGATCAGCGAAAAGGCATCGGTCAGGGAAGCCGGATCCGGAGTCACCACCACACAGGCCAGCTCTGTTGCCGCTATCATGTGCAGCCCGGCGGCCTGCAGACCGGCGGCGGTATCGGTGATAACGTAGTCGTAACGGTTTTCCAGGTTGTAGAGTGCCCGCAGTATGCGGAG
>JAXHUV010000143.1:0-5922 GCA_034189445.1 Pseudomonadota bacterium | reverse complement strand
AGCACCAGGACATGGAGTGCAGGGCTATCGGCCTCTGTTCCGCCGATGATTGCGGTGCCGTCAATTGTTGCGACGAGGCTCTGGCCCGCGTTGACAACCCCGAACGTCTGTTCGGCATTGCATCCTGATTCAAAGCGGCAACGATCGAACGCTGAGTAAAGCTGAAATGGCAGCCTGAGTCGCAACGGCAGGTCCCCGGCAACTACCTACAGCCCCAACGGAGGTTTTGCGTATTAAAGCAACCATAAAACCGCTATAATACGCGCACATCACGCATTGCCCGGCAATGCTCTACCTTCCGAATTCCGAGTGAATCAATGTCTGAATTGTCCTTTGCCGAACTGGGGCTTGATCCAGCCGTACTTGAAGCTGTGTTCGCCGTTGGCTATGAAACCCCGTCACCCATCCAGGCCCAGTCTATTCCCGCACTGCTTGCCGGCAACCATCTGCTGGGCGTTGCCCAGACCGGAACCGGTAAAACCGCAGCCTTTGCACTGCCTCTGCTGAGCCGGATTGACGCCTCTGTTACCGACCCCCAGATTCTGGTTCTGGCGCCAACACGGGAACTCGCCATCCAGGTGGCGGAAGCCTTTACCACCTATGCCAGCAAGTTCCGGAATTTCCATGTTCTGCCGATCTACGGCGGCCAGGACTTTTACCCTCAGATCAAGGGCCTTCGCCGGGGCGCCCAGGTTATCGTGGGCACCCCGGGCCGCATGCTCGACCACCTGCGTAAGGGCACCCTGAAACTGGACAGCCTGAAGGCACTGGTTCTGGATGAAGCCGACGAAATGCTGCGCATGGGCTTTATCGACGACGTCGAAGCGATTCTGGCCAAGACGCCGGAGAACTGCCAACGAGCCCTGTTCTCGGCCACCATGCCGCCGCAAATCAAGAAAGTGGCTCAGACCTACCTGCGTAACGCCGTCGAAGTGCGCATCGAAAGCGAAACCCGTACGGTCGAGCGAATCTCCCAGTTCGTCCTGCCGGTGTACGCTGAGCGGAAACTCGACGCCCTGACCCGGATTCTCGAAGTGGAGCCGTTTGATGCCGCCATCATCTTTGTGCGCACCAAGGCGGAAACCACAGTACTGGCCGAGAAACTGTCCGCACGCGGACACGCCGTTGCACCGCTGAACGGCGATCTGAACCAGCGCCAGCGCGAGCAGACCGTTGAAGACCTCAAGCGCAGCAAGAAAGACATTATCGTCGCCACGGACGTCGCTGCCCGAGGGCTGGACGTGCCCCGCATCACCCACGTGATCAACTACGATGTGCCCTATGATACCGAAGCCTACATCCATCGCACCGGTCGTACCGGTCGTGCGGGGCGGGAAGGCAAGGCGATTCTGCTGGTCACCCCCCGGGAGCGCAGTTGGCTGCGGACACTCGAGCGTGCCACCAATTCCCCCATGCAGGCCTACGAGCTGCCGTCACCGGTTGAACTGAAGAAAATGCGTGAGCAGCAGTTTGAAGCCCAATTGCTGGCGTTCGCGGAAGACAAGAAGCTGGCCAGGACCATGGCCCTGCTGGACGAGATTGCGGAACGTAACGAGATGGATATGGCCATGGTGGCCGGTGCACTGGCATGCTGGATGGAAGCAGCCCAGCCTGGCTCTCTGCCCCTGGACCAGCCGGAGCCACTGCCGGTGGTATCAGCCACCCCGCCACCGCGTCGTGATCGCAAGGGTGGCCGCCCGGGCGAGAATCGCAAAGGACCGAAAGGCGGCTTCAAGAAAGGACCGAAAGGTCGCGGCGGCCCTGGCCCGAAGAGCAAGCCCCCCGGCAAGGGCGGCAAGCCCGCAGGCAAACGCCCCCCGCGTCAGGCAGACGCTACGCGTTGATAGACGACGAAACTGTAGTCGTAAGGGTTGTTATCGGACGCAGGGAAATCCTCCCGTCCGATTTCTTCCCACTCATCCCAGTTTAGTTCCGGAAAATACGCATCCCCGTCCACCTCAGCATGCACCTGGGTGATGTACATGCGATCAACCACCGGCAGCGCCTCGGCGTAGACCTGCCCGCCACCGATGATGATCACTTCGTCGACACCTTCCAGTTCCGCCTGGGCCTCGGCTTTCACCAAGGCTTCGGGCAATGACTTCGCGGCCACCGCACCGGGCGGTGCTTCCCAGGCTTCATTCCTGGAAATCACCAGGTTCATCCTTCCCGGCAACGGCCGACCAATGGAGTCCCAGGTTTTCCGTCCCATGATAATGGGCTTACCCATCGTAGCCTGCTTGAAATAACGAAGGTCACCCGGCAGATACCAGGGCAGCTTGTTATTCCGACCGATAACCCGGTTACGGGACATAGCGACAATCAGGGCTTTTCTCATGTGCTCGCCTCTTCGGGACTCGGTCAGATGGCAATCGGGGCCTTGATGCCCGGATAGGGGTCATAGCCCTCGAACTCGAAATCCTCCAGTTCGTACTCGAAAATACTCGCCGGCTTGCGCTTGATCACCAGCTCCGGCAACGCCCGGGGCTCGCGCTTCAACTGCTCGAAGACGATGTCATCGGTCAGGTGATTCTGGTACAGGTGGCAGTCGCCAAAGGTATGTACTAACTCGCCAACATCCAGGTCACACTGCTGGGCGATCATGTGCGTCAGCAAGGCGTAGGAGGCGATATTGAACGGCACGCCCAGGAACAGGTCGGCGCTGCGCTGGTACAGCTGACAGGAAAGCCTGCCCCCGGCCACGTAGAACTGGAACAGGCAGTGACAGGGTGCCAGCGCCATGCGGCCCTCGCGAACGTTGTCCAGGGGGCCAATGGATTCGTCCGGGAGTTCCGCCGGGTTCCAGGCGGAGACAATCAGACGGCGGGAGTTGGGCTTGGTGCGGATCTGCTCAATCACCTCGCTGATCTGGTCAATCACCTCGCCATTCGGGCACTGCCAGCTACGCCACTGCTTGCCGTAGATAGGCCCGAGGTCGCCATTTTCCAGTGCCCACTGGTTCCAGATCGAGACCTTACGCTCCTGCAGCCAGCTGTTGTCGGTTGAGCCCCGGAGAAACCAGAGCAGTTCGTAAATAATGCTGCGCAGGTGGACTTTCTTGGTGGTCACCAGGGGAAAGCCTTCCTGCAGGTTGAAGCGGATCTGGCGGCCGAAAACCGATCGGGTGCCAACACCGGTACGATCCCCCTTGTCGAATCCGCTATCAACAACGTCTTGCATCAGATCCAGATAGACTTTCAATGCGCCTGTCTCCGGTAAGCAATGAACATCAGGACAACGCCGGCAAGGATCATCGGGAAAGACAGCACCTGCCCCATGGTAAGCCAGTCAAAAGCAAGATAGCCCAACTGGGCGTCTGGCTGGCGCACGAATTCCACCAGGACCCGGAACGCGCCGTAGCAGACCAGGAACAGACCTGACACCGCCATTGTCGGTCGCTGCCTGGATGAAAACCACCACAGAATCACAAACAACGCAATGCCTTCCAGGGCAAACTGGTACAGCTGGGAAGGATGCCGGGCGAGCGAATCCGGCGCCGTGCGAAACACCATGCCCCAGGCAACGTCGGTAGGCTTGCCCCACAATTCCCCGTTGATGAAATTTCCGATCCGCCCCGCGCCAAGACCCAGGGGCACCAGCGGCGCGACAAAATCGGCCAGGCGCCAGAAGCCAGAAGCCACTTTGCGACCGTACCACCACATGGCGAATATCACGCCCAGCAGACCGCCGTGGAAAGACATGCCACCTTCCCAGACCCGGAACAGCCAGAGCGGGTCAGCCAGGAAGGCGTCAAAGTTGTAGAACAGGACATAGCCGAACCGCCCGCCAAGGATCACCCCCAGAGCCAGGTAAAACAGCAGGTCACCCATCTGCTCTTCGTTGACGGGCGACCAGGGCTTGCGGGTGCGGATGCGCCCAAGCCACCAGCCGGCCACAAAGCCGAACAGATAGGTCAGACCGTACCAGTGGATCTTGAGCGGACCGATGGCAATGGCCACCGGGTCAATCTGGGGGTGTTGCAGCATTAACCACCTCTCAGTTCAGGAGAAAACGGAGCCCCATCAGCACAAGCATGATAGCGAACACACGGCTAAGCACCCGGGGGTTCAGCCGATGGGCCAGATTGGCGCCGATCCGGGCAAAGAAAAGGCTGGTGAGAATAATACCGCCCAGAGCAGGCAGATAAATGAAGCCGAGGCTTAGTTCCGGCAACGCGGGATTATTCCACCCTGTCCAGATGTTACCCAGTGCGCCCGCGATGGCAATCGGCAGGCCGCAGGCGGCCGATGTTCCCACCGCCTGCTGCATCCGCACGTTACACCAGCTCAGATAGGGGACCGTAAGGGTGCCACCGCCGATTCCGAAAATCGCCGAGGCCCAGCCGATACCGCCGCCGGCAACCGCCAGACCGGCGCCACCGGGAACATCACGACCCGGCTTGGGGGCGACACGAAACATCATGTTCAGACCCGCCAGAATCACGAAAATACCGATTACCAGTTCCAGGGCGCGCCCGCTCATCAGGGACGCGGTCCAGGCACCAACCAGGGCCCCGGCAACAATCCCCGCGATCATGGGCCGGAATAGATCCCAGCGCACCGCGCCATGCTTGTTATGGGAACGGATGGAGCTGATCGAAGTGAACACGATGGTCGCCAGCGAGGTACCAATCGCCAGATGGGGAATAATCTCCGGATTAATTCCCTGCAAGTCAAAAAAGAACATAAGCACCGGCACAATCATCAGACCGCCACCAATGCCAAACAGGCCGGCGACGGTACCGGCCAGCGCGCCGAGGACCAAATACGATATTATTCCATAAAACAGAACCATAGGTCTGAGTCTCTCCCGAGAAAACCATACCAGCAGCCTGTCGGACTTAAGCAATCGTCGAGAGCAAGGTGGGAAAGCGAGCGCGGATTTTCTGGATTTTGGGGCGCATAGTGGTTCTATGCAACGAAAAAGCCGGGAAATATGAGCCGTTTTCCCACCGGCGCAGTAGATTAGCCTTAAGGCCGGCAGACTGCCAGGCATTGTACACAGCAAAAGGGCCAACTTCATTAACGCCGGGAGCACCCTGCTTCAGCTTGTATCCTTGTGTCCGATCACTCTTGCCCAGAAACTTCATTTCCCGTTGGCAGCGAGAGCGTCCAGGCTCTGGTATAATCCGCGAAATTCCGCCACCCGATCGGAGGCCCCTGATGGCCGGTGAACAAGGCGCCACATCGATAGCCGATTTTGAGAAGTCTCTTGATGAACTGGAAAAGCTGGTTCGCGACCTGGAACAGGGCGAACTGTCTCTGGAACAATCCCTGACGGCGTTCGAGCGAGGTGTAAAGCTGACTCGTGAATGTCAGCAGGCGTTGAAGAGCGCCGAGCAACGGGTCGAACAACTGGTCCGGAACAGTGACGGCACACTGGAAACCCGCCCGTTTTCAGCGGATGATGCCGACTGATGGCCAGACCGAGCCCGCTTGCATCTGATTTTCTGGAAACCTGCCGGGCCCGCGTTGACGCGGAACTGAGCCGGGGCGTTGAACGCGATTCGGCCTCCGGCCGACTACTGGATGCCATGCGCTACAGCGTACTGGGCGGTGGCAAACGTATCCGGCCGGCGCTGTGTCTTGCGGCGGCAAAGGCACTGGGACAGGCCGGTGACCAAGCCCTGATTCCAGCCTGCGCAGTGGAACTGATCCACGCCTACTCACTGATTCACGATGACCTGCCGGCAATGGACGACGACGAGCTGCGCCGAGGACGACCCACCGCCCACATCGCCTTCGACGAAGCCACCGCCATCCTGGCCGGAGATGCCTTGCAGGCCTTGGCATTCGGCTGGCTTGCCGAAGCCCCGGGGCTGTCGGAGTCAGTACGCCTGATCATGGTCAGGGAGCTGGCCCGGGCCAGTGGCCACGGCGGAATGGTTGGTGGCCAGGCCATTGATCTTGAATCCGTCGGCAA